>JADLBL010000014.1 GCA_020847735.1 Candidatus Eisenbacteria bacterium | reverse complement strand
CCCGTGAAGCGCAAGGAGCAGGGCTGGCCAGCGACGCAGTCGTGTCGGTGACACGTCGAGGAAGCTGGCCAGCCCTGCGACGCAGCGATTCGCGGGCAGCCGGCACTTGCAGGCCATGGGCTCATGAATCGGTCGGGCTAGAGCCCGGTCTTGTAGACGCCGGGCAATCCCCGGACCTCGAACGGTTGCGCTCGCGGAGCGGCCTTGCCGGCGGTGAGCGTCGCCCGATACCTCCCGGCGGGCGCGTACTGCGGCTGACCGGACCACTCCGGGCGCTGGATCCGCTCGCGCGGTTCGCCGGCGACAAGGTCCCAGACGACGCGATGGAATCCCGCGCCGCCGGGGCCGGTCAGCGTCCGCACCGCGCGACCGGCCGAATCCGTCACGGCGATCGAAACGCCTCCTTCGATCTCGTGCGGCAGGAAGTAGTCGAACCAGGCGCCGAACGGCGGATTCGGGGCGAGAAAGTTCCGCTGCCCCCAGCGGCCGCCCAGCGGGCGCGGGTAGTAGGCCCACGCCGTGCGCGGCGGGGCGAACGTGACCGAGTCCGAGAGCGCCGAAGGGCTCCAGTGCTCGAGCAGCTGGATCCCGTCGAGCACGTACAGGCTGCGCCCGTGCGTAGCGACGATCAGGTCGCGATCGCGCGGGTGAATCTGGATGTCGTCCACGGCCACCGTGGGCAGGCCGTTCCTCCACGGCAGCCAGCGCCGGCCACCGTCGAACGACAGGTAGAGCCCGAACTCGGTCCCTGCGAACAGCAACGACGGGTTGCCGGGATCCTGCCGCACCACCTTCACGGGCTGGTCCTTCGGCAGGTCCGAGGCCAGGCTCGTCCAGCTCTGTCCCAGGTCGCGGGTGACGAACAGGTAGGGCGCCAGGACGTTCGAGCGATGTCCGTCGATCGAGACGAAGGCCGTGCGGGCGTCGTGCGGCGAGGCCTCGATGCGGCTCACGTACAGCCCGCGCGGCACGCCCCGCAGGTTCGCGGTCAGGTCGGTCCACGTGCCGCCGCCGTTCGAGGTCACCCACACCTTGCCGTCGTCGGTGCCCGCCCACACGATCCCGGCCTTCACCGGCGATTCGGCGAGCGAAACGATCGTGCAGTACGTCTCGGCGCCCGATCCGCCGGACACCATCTTCGCCGGGTCTGCGGTCGTCAGATCCGGGCTGACGCGTTCCCAGCGCTCGCCGCGGTCGGTCAGGCGGAAGACGTACTGCCCGCCGAGCCACAACACCGAGGGATCGTGCGGTGAGAGCAGGAACGGCGCGTTCCAGTTGAAGCGGAACACTGGCTCGCCTTCGCCGTTCGACGGCCGGCAGTAGCGTTCCCTGCCGCTCGCGAGATCCTGCCGCACGAGCTGGCCGCCCTGCGACTCGTACCAGACGAGGTCCGGGTTCGTCGGGTCCACGGCGACGTGGAAGCCGTCGCCGCCGCCGAGCAGATGCCAGGCATCGTTGCCGCTTCCGCCCGTCGCGCCGCCGCCGAAGTTTTCCGCCTCGAAGGTCGTCCGCGACGGGCCACCCCACGTCTGGTTGTCCTGCAGTCCGCCGTAGATGCGGTAGAACGGCTCGCGAAGGTCGAAGGCCACGTTGTAGAACTCGCCGATGGCCAGGTTGTCCACGAACTGCCAGCTGGCGATACGGTCGAAGCTCTGGAAGATGCCGCCGTCGGTCCCGAGCAGGACGTGCCGGCCGTTGGCGGGGTCGATCCACATCGCGTGGCAGTCCGGGTGCAGGTTGCGCGCTCCACCCGCCTTGAAGGAGACCCCGCCGTCGTCGGACCAGTACAGGTCCGTCCCGAGCAGGTAGACGCGCGTGCTGTCGTCGGGCTGCACGCGCACCTGGCTGAAGTAGAACGCCCGCGGCGCGAACGGGCTGATGCGCTTCCACGACTCGCCCGCGTCGTCGCTGCGGAACAGTCCGCCCGAGCGGCTGGCATCCTCGAACTCCGAAAGCCGGCCGCCTTCGTCCGACTCGACGACCGCGTACACGACCCTCGGGTTCTTGCGCCAGACGTCGAGACCGATGCGCCCCGTGCGCTTGGGCAGGCCGTTGCCGAGCTTGCGCCAGGTGCTGCCGCCGTCCGTGCTGCGCCAGATGCCGCCGCTCTCGCCGCTCCCCGAGTACGACCAGGGCGTGCGCAGCCGGGCGTACATCGCCGCGTAAAGGACCCTGGGGTTCGAAGGGTCCATCGCGAGATCCACCGCGCCGGTGCGCGCATCCACCTTCAGGACCTGCTGCCACGTGCGTCCGCCGTCGCGCGTGCGGAACACTCCGCGCTCGGGGTTCTCGCCCCACAACCGCCCGAGCGCGGCGACCCACACCGTGTTGCTGTCGGTGGGATCGCAGACGATGCGCCCGATGCAGGCGGTCGCTTCGAGCCCGACGCACTTCCAGTTCGCGCCGCCGTCCGTCGAGCGGTAGACCCCGCCGCCCCACGACGACGAATTGCGACTGTTGGCCTCGCCGGTTCCGGCCCAGACGATCGAGGGATTCTTCTGCCACACCGCCACGGCGCCGATGGACGCGACCGCTTCCTTCTCGAAGACCGCGCTCCACGTCGTGCCGAGGTTCGTGGACTTGAAGAGCCCGCCGGTGCCGGTGGCGGCGAACACGGTCGCCGGCTGCTGCTCGGAGACGGCGAAGTCCGAAATGCGCCCGCCCATGGACGCCGGCCCGATGGCGCGGAAGGTGAGTTCCTTGAACTGCGACGCCGACGGCTCCGCGGGCCGCGCCCCTGCCGGCGCCGAAGCCGCTCCGGCCGGCACGGCCCCCGGCGGAAGTGCCGCCGAAAGGAGCATCACGAACGCGAGGCGCGCGAGCGACCGGGAAATCAGTGGGCGGGTCATGAACACTCCTCCGTCGTCGGGTGGGATGCCGCCACCGGCGGGAAGGGCGACACCGACGTGGGCACGGTAGCACGCACCTTCCCGGCCGGAACGAGCACTCGCCGACGAACGTGAGCGCCGACGTGCCCGGCGCGTCAGGAGCCCGAGGGCTCCGGCCTCAGCGCGTGCGCCCGGGCGAGGAAGTCGCGCGCCCAGCGGGCCCGCCGGCCCGCCTCCCGGGCGAGGCGTTCGGCCAGCCCGGACTCATCGAGCAGCGCCGGCCAGAAGCTCACGAAGGCGAGGCCCGCCTGCGGGTGCACGCACCAGGCCCCCAGCGTGTCGAAGTCGCCCGGTTCGCGGGCCTCCGCCTCGTTGAGCAGGGCGGCGGTCGAGACGGCACGCTCGGGGACCGGCTCCGCCTCGGGCGGCAGCGAGAGCGCCGCGACCAGCCCCGCGCCGTATGCGGGATGTGGCTGCGAGCCGAGCAGGTGGAGCAGCGCGACGCCCGCGCCCGGTGCGCTGCCCGCGGGGGACTCGCCCGGCAGCGCGCAGGCGATCTCCGCATGGAGCCCCGAGTCGTCCACGTGCACGCGCTCCCAGGGCGGCGCATCGACGGCGGCGACGCCGTCGAGGCGCTCGCGCGTGAACGGGCCCGCGCCGGCTCCGTGCTCGGCGACGCGCCGCCAGCCTTCGACGAGCGGGTCGGGCGCGGTGCGTGGCACACCGCCCGGCGGCGCCGACTCCCCCGTCACGGCGCCGAGTTCGCGGGCGAGCGCCTGCGCGTCCCGGGCGGCGTCCGCCATCTGGAAGAGCGCCGCGACGGCGAGCGCGTTCGCCGCGCGCGCCTCGTCGCCCGCGCGCACGAGCGCGGAGGCGTGCAGCGAGAGGGTCCGGTCGTCGCCGTTCCAGCGCAGCGCCGAGAGACCCGGCCGCAGCGCGTTCCAGCGAGCGAGCACGGCGAAGCCGGCCGCGCCTCCCTCCACTGCGCGCAGCAGCGGCATCTCGACGCGCACACGCCAGACGCGCGCGCCGCCCGCGAGCTCGACCGGGCCGGCGTGGACACGTTGCGAGAATGCCGACGGCCACCAGCTGAAGCCGCGGTCGTGCGCGGCCTGCCACGGGCCCGACGGTGCGAGCGTTTCGCGCAGGCGTTCGACGACCTCGAGGCCGTGGTCCGCAATCACGACCGGCGCCCCGTCGCCGCCCGCCCCGCGCGACCGCTCGCGGCGATCACCGCACGCCGAGCAGCTCGACTTCGAAGACGAGCGTGGCGTTGGGCGGGATCACGCCGCCGGCCCCGCGCGAGCCGTACGCGAGGTCGGGCGGGACCGTGAGCTTGCGCTTGCCACCGACCCGCATGCCCTTGATGCCCTCGTCCCAGCCCTGGATCACTTCGCCCTGGCCGAGGGTGAACTGATAGGGCTGGTTCCGGTCGTGCGAGCTGTCGAACTTGGTGCCGTCCGTGAGCCAGCCGGTGTAATGCACGCTGACCTGCAGGCCGGGATCCGCCATCTTGCCGTTGCCGATCGCGAGATCCTCGTACACGAGCCCGCTGGCGAGCCGGTGCACTTTGCCGGCCGTGGAAGCCGTTCCGGCCTGGGCCGCAGCGGAGCCCGCCGGAGGGGCGCCTTCGGAGGCCGCGGTCCTCGAACCGCCGCCGCTCGCACAGCCGAAGGTGAAGGCCGCGACCAGCAGCAGGAGGGCGAATCGAGCCATGACGGGGTCCCTCGTGGGTTTCTCGGGTTGAAGGAAGCGCGATGGCGCAACGTCCCACAACGGGCCACGGCCGGGCAAGCCGGTGCCGGGTGCCAGGTCCTCGCGGCCGGGCACGCAGGCCGGCGCTTCCGGCGGCGGCAGCGCGCGGTCAAGCCGCACGCTCCGGCGGCCGAAAACAGCGGCGAGCCCGGCGGCGCCCCGACACCGGATCGCCGCGCCCCCTCGTCCTCGGCAGGGAGTCCCGCTTGGACATCGACAACAAGGTGGTGGCCCGCTACCTGGACGGGCGCGTCCTCAAGGGCGTCACGCGGGACTTCTCGCCCAACCGCGTCAGCTTCCACATCGAAGTGCACGGCACCGGAGAGATCGTCGAGTTGCGCTGCCGGCACCTCAAGGCGCTGTTCTTCGTGCGCTCGCTCGAGGGCGATTCCTCGCGGCAGGACCTGCGGGGCTTCGTCGAAGGTCCCGCCGAAACGGCGCAGGGACGCAAGATCGCGGTGCGCTTTCGCGACGACGAGTTCGTCTGCGGGTACACGCTCTCGTGGTCGCCGGATCGCGACGGATTTTTCCTGTTCCCCTCCGACGCCGGCGGCAACAACCACCGCATCTTCGTGATCTCCGCGAGCACCGACGAGATCAAGGCCGGACCGCAGGCGGAGTCCCTCGCGCAGCGGGTGCTGGCCGAGATCCAGGCTCGCAGTCCGCGGGCGGCGGTCCCGGGCGCCGATTCGCCGGCCATGGGGCTCACTCCCGCGAGCGTGCAGCCGCGCCCTTCGGGGACGATGCCGCGCCCGGCGTCCGGGCCGGCGGGCACCGGGCCCCCGGCGAAGGCCGCCGGCGCCGGCGGCGTGCACGAGGCAGGGCCCTCGCCTCGCCCGTCGGCCACCCTGCGGCGGCCCGCCGACGGGAAGCCGCGACCGCCAGCCAGCGACGCCGCCTGAGGCGGCGCGCGGCCGATCCGGCGCGGCGAGCAGCTCGCTAGCGCCGCTTCTTCTTCGCGGCGGCGGCCTTGTCGGCCTTCTTGCGCGAGGCCTGCTTGGCCCGCTTGCGGCGCAGCCGGTGCTTGTAGGCGGTCATGGATCTCCCGAAGGTCGTGCGGAAACCGGCGCGCCACCACGGCGCGCGGCGCGCGAGATTACCCGCGCCGTCGTGGCGCGCGCAAGCGCGTGCGCCGCGCTTCCGCGCGTGCCGGGCCGGGAACGGACCCGCTCGCGCGGGCGGAGCTCCTCAATGAGGAGTGCGCCGCAGCCATTGCACGTAGGCCCAGATGGCATCCTCGTCGCCGGGCTGCAGGTGGTCCTTGAAAGCGGGCATGCGCAGGTTCGCGCGCTCGAGGAAGTGCATGGCGAGCGCGTTTCGCTTGAATCGGTCGCTCACCCCGTCGGCCACCCACTGGTGGAACTCGCGGCGATCGCGGACCAGCTCCGCGAAATCGCGTCCGTCCCACGAGGGCACGTACCCCTTGAGCGAACCGGGATTCCGTGGCGCGAGGCGTCCGCCCGGGCCGTGGCAGCCGATGCAGCCGAGCGCCTCGATGCGCTCCAGGCCCGCGCGGGCGAGCGAATCCTGCGGCTCGGGATTGCCCGCCATCACGTTCACGTAGGCGACGAGGTCGTCCAGGCCCCGCCGGCCGAACCGGTCGCCGTAGGCCGGCATGCGCAACGCGCCGCGTGCGCTGGCGGCTTTCCACGACTCGCTCTTCGCCTTGCGCGCGGTCACGCCGTCACGGATCCACTCGCGCAGTTCCTCGTCGTTCTTCGCGAACATCATCACGTCACCCTCGAAGCCGGGCACCGTGAGATCGCTGCGGCCGTGATTCGCGACCCCCTTGATTCCGCCGGGGCCGTGGCAGCTGAAGCAGCCGGACCGCTCGGCGAGGCGGCGGCCGCGTTCGGCCGCCGGCAGGTCCGCGCGTACGACGATCGCGAACCCGACGACGCCGACGACGGCGGCCAGCAGGACGGCCCGGACGAGATTGCGCACGAGCAGGGAAGGGACGGCGCGCGCGTCCGACCCCGAGGGGCCGGGCGCGCGCCTTCCGGATTACTTGGCGGCCGCGAGCTTCGCGCCGGTCACGTCGATGCCCGTGACGCCGCCACGCGTGCTCATCGTTCCGGTCACCTCGACGACCGAGCCCGCCCAGCCCTTGAGCTTCTCGTAGGGATCGCCGTCGTCGTGGTTCGGCGTGAGCAGCACGGCCTTGCCGTCGGCGGTCATGAGCATGATCGGCATGCCGTTGCGCGCGCAGCGCAGCGCGCACTCCTTGTGCTTCTCGCCCATCGCGCCGTGGCCAAGGTAGCAGCCCGCGTCCAGCACCTCACCCTTCCAGTTGCCGGCCTTGCCCTTGGCCATGCCGTCGGCGAGCGCCAGGGACGCGCCGAGAACCGCGACGACCGCGACGAACGACAGGACGATTCGCTTCATGAATGAGCCTCCACATTGAGGAAGGGAGTGGTCCGGAAGCCCTCCGGACCGAGTGCGCGACCGGGTTCGAACCCGCCTTAAGACAGGGCGGGCAACTAGCTGAGTTCGAAGTACTTGAGATCCACCGCTCCGTAAAGTCCGCCTCCCTGACCCTCGAACAGTTCGCGCTCGCGCCGCAACGCCTCGGCGGGAATGTCCACCACCGGCAGGCCGAGGTCCTCGGTCGCGGCGATGCGCGGGGTCGTGGGCAGCGCGTAGCGCTCGCTGGCGAGATAGTCCTCGAACTCGTCGAGCGTCCACGCGAACAGCGCGTCCACCTCCCAGACGATCTGCACCTCACGACCGCGCAGCACGTCGGGCGGATCATCGGGTCCCGCCGGCCGGAGCCTGCCGACCGCGCAGCAGTCGCAGCCGAACCAGAAGTCGAGCGGTCCCTCGATCACCAGATTCTCGGCCACGCGGGCGTCGGTCGGCGCGTCCCGCCAGATGTTGCCGAGCAGTTCGGAAAGCGCGAACAGGTAGCGCAGCAGCGCGCGCGGGTCGTCGGCCGCCGCGCCGCGCACGCCGGTCGCCAGCACGCGAAGATTGCGGATCGCCTCGAGGCGCACCCACGGCGAGCGGCGATTCGCGAGGGCGGTCAGGTTGTGAAGCGAGCCTTCGACGCGTTCACGCACCACGGTGAGCAGCTCGTCGAAGGTGCCGCCCCCCTTGTCGAGGAACTCGACGGTGCGCCGCATCGCCTGGTTGAGCGGCAGGTAGGCGGCGCGCAGCGTGGCCCAGTCCTCCGTCAGGCGCTGCTTGGCGATGACGTCCCAATCCGCCATGTCGTTCCCCCGGGGTGATGGACCGGCCATTCCGGCCGGCGACGCACGTGCAGCGAAGGTCGCGCCAGTATAGACAGCCGATCCTGCGAGGGTCCACCCGGCGGGCGTCCGTATCGTAGATGTCGCGGGTGACGCCCGCGATGTTCGAGAACCGTGAAGTTGCGGCTCGTGACTCGTGCGCGCGCGAACGCCACCAGCGGATCCGCGACGTGCCCTGCCGCGACGACGCACGCCCGAGCGCCCCTGTGCTAGCGTTCGTCCGTCACGGAAGTCCCACAGGAACGCACGACCGAATCCGGACCGGAGATCGCCTCATGCGCGACCATCGCACGCAGCAGCTGGCGCAACTCATCGTGCGCCACTCCACCCGGCTCCAGCCCGGCGAGGTCGCGCTGGTCGAAGCGTTCGACCTCGCCGACGGTCTCGTCATCGACCTCGTCGAGGAAATCCAGCGCGCCGGGGCCATCCCGATCGTGTCGCTGCGCAGCAACGCCGTCATCCGCAGCCAGCTCCTCGCGGCCACCGAGGCGCAACTCGACGTGCAGGCCGGGCTCGAGCTGCACCAGATGAAGGCGGTGCAGGCCTACGTGGGCATCCGCGCCGCGGAGAACGTCAGCGAACTCTCGGACGTGCCCGCCGACAGGATGGCGCTCTACCAGCAGCGGGTCGCGCAACCGGTGCACCTGAACTACCGCGTGAACCACACGAAGTGGGTCGTGCTGCGCTACCCCAACGCCGCGATGGCGCAGCTCGCGAACATGAGCACGGCCGCGTTCGAGGACTTCTACTTCCGGGTCTGCAACGTGGACTACGCCCGCATGCGCGAGGCGATCCAGCCGCTGCGCGAGCGAATGCTGAAGACCGACCGGGTGCGCCTCACCGGCCCGGGCACCGACCTGACGTTCAGCATCAAGGGCATCGGCGCCGTCTCCTGCCACGGCGAGCGGAACATCCCCGACGGCGAGTGCTTCACCGCCCCGGTCCGGGACTCGGTCGAGGGCACGATCCGCTACAGCACGCCCTCGCTGTACCTCGGAACGACCTACGACGGACTCGAATTCCGCTTCGAGAAGGGACGCATCGTCGAGGCGAAGGGCAATCCCCAGGACAAGCTCGACGCGCTGCTCGGCGTGGACGAAGGCGCACGCTTCATCGGCGAGTTCTCTCTCGGCTTCAACCCGCACATCCTCACGCCCATGAAGGACACCCTGTTCGACGAGAAGATCGCGGGCTCGCTCCACTTCACTCCCGGCCAGAGCTACGAGACGGCCGGCAACGGGAACCGCTCGAAGATCCACTGGGACCTGGTGCTGATCCAGCGGCCGGAGTACGGCGGCGGCGAGGTCTGGTTCGACGGCGAACGCGTGCGCCACGACGGTCGCTTCGTGGTGAAGGACCTCGAGGGACTGAACCCGGAAAACCTTTCGCGTTAGCGCGGCAGCAGCGGCAGCCGCGTCCGTGCGACGCGGCCCGCGGCGGTGAGGCGGGCGAAGTACAGCCCATTCGGCAGGGCCGTCCCCGCTCCGTCCCGGCCGTCCCAGCGCAGCACCGTGACGCCGGCCGGCAGGACTCGATCGGCGAGCGTGCGCACGCGCCGCCCGCCGAGGTCGTACAGGTCCACCCGCGCCCGGGCCGCGGCGGGCAGATCGATCGAGAGCGCGGGGCCGGAGCCCAGCGGCGCGCCCGAGAGGGCCCGCATCAGCGAGCCGCGCGCCATCCAGCCGTCCGGGTCGGGCGGCGCCGGCAACTCGGGCAGGTTGGGATTCGCGGTGTCGGGCGGCGCGGCGGGCCGCGGCGCGCGCACCGTGAGAATGCCGCTCGCGGCGGTCTGGTCCGAGCAGCGGAACCGGAATCGGCTGACCGTCGTGGTGTCGTCGTCCGGTACGCGCGGCCAGCGCCGTGCGATCCAGACCACGTAGCTGGTGTCCGACCAGACCCGCGGCGAGCGGTTGAATCCCAGGCTCTCGGGAGGCACGGGAGTCTCGATCCCGCTCGAATCCACCACCAGCGTCTCGAAGTCGAGCAGACCGCTGAGAGGATTGGTCATCACGGTCTTGAGCGTCGCCTGCTCCCCCGACGGCACGTTCGGCGAAACCCAGTCCATGTTGACAACGTGCAGCAGAGGAGGCTGGACGAGCGAGAACGACCACGACCCGCTCCACTGGATCTGCCGGATCTCGATGCGGTCGCCGTTCACGAAGCAGAGGTACTCGCGCGTGCCGTCGCGGAAGTACTCCGACGCGAACCACGTGCTGGTGTCGAATCCCAGCATGGCGCTCAGCCGCCCGCGGTAGGTCCACTGCCCGGGGTCGGCGATCGGGTCCGGCGACGTGTAGAGCGACAGCGGCTGGCCGGCGCTGCTCGTCAGCAGCAGGTACCAGAGACCGGCGTGCTCGAACACGTGCGGCGATTCGGTGAGCTGGTTGTACGTGTACGCGCGCCAGGTGATGAGCAGCGGCTTGACGTCGTGCCACTGCAGGAGGTCGCCGTCGGAGCCCGCGACCCCGACGACCGTCGCCGCCGTGTCGGCCCCGTACGAGGCCGTGTAGTACATGAGCCAGTGGCCCGGCGCCGCCGGGTCGGGCATCACGAACGGGTCGCGAAACGCCGGGCCGGGATCCAGCTGGTTCCACCAGGCCCAGCTGGTCATCGAAGCGTCGAACACCGGTTCGTAATGCTGCCACCTCGAAAGGTCGGAGGACACCGCGACGCCCATCCGCTGCGTCCGCTCGAACTCCCCCGGCCAGTCGCTGACCCCCGTGTAGAACATCCACCACAGCCCGTCGTGCTGGAACACGGACGGCGCCCACAGGTGCGCGTTGTCCCATTCTCCGAGGTCCACGCCCAGGGCGTTCGGAAGCTGGGTCCAGTGGTAGAGGTCCGTCGAGACGGAGTGCCCGAAGTCCGTCTCGGTCTGCTCGGCCGGCAGGGCGGTGTTGTTGCGGATGTAGAAAAGGTGGTAATAGCCACCCTGCTTCACGAGCGAGAAGTCCTTCGGCCGGATGCCGCCGCCAAGGATCATGTAGGCGGCGCCCGCGGGAGCCGGGACGGACGCGGACAGCGCCAGCAGCGCCGCGAGCGCGGCGCAGGGCTGCAGAATCCGTCGTCGTGCGAGCCGGAAGAGGAGTTTCAGGGGGCGCCCCTCTGTCGAGATGCGGAAGCCGTGCGGTCGTGGTCCGGCAAGGGCCTCGGAGACCGTGCCACGGACATTATCCCGGTCCCCCTCGGGGACCGTCAACGCCGCCCGGGAGTACGGATTGATCCAACTGCAGGGCCTGCGCTACTCGATCGGCCAGCGGGTCCTGTTCGACCGGCTGGACTGGGTGATCGCACCCGGGGACCGCTGCGCGCTGGTCGGCCCCAACGGCGCGGGCAAGACCACGCTGCTGCGGGTCATCCTCGGAGAGTACTCGCCCGAGAGCGGCACGCGCGTGCTCGCGAAGGGCACGCGCATCGGCTACCTGCCGCAGGAGGCGGCCGAAACCTTCACCGGCAGCGTGCTCGACCGCGCGCTCGAGGCGCACCGCGCGCTGCTCGGAATGCGCGAGGAGCTGGACGAGATCCACGCGCGCCTGTCCGGCATCGCCGCGGACGATCCCGAGCTGGAGGGTCTGCTCGAGCGCTCCGGCGAACTCCAGCACCATCTCGAGCTGCACGCCGAGCATCGGCTCGAGCCGGAGGCGCGGCGCGTGCTCGGCGGGCTGGGATTCTCCGTCGCCGACCAGGATCGGCCGCTGGCCGAGTTCTCGGGCGGCTGGCGGATGCGCGCGGCGCTCGCGGCGCTGCTGCTCGCCGACCCGACCGTGCTCATCATGGACGAGCCCACCAACCATCTCGACCTGCCGGCGATGGAGTGGCTGGAGGACTACCTCGACGGTTTTCACGGCGGGCTCATCGTCGTCTCGCACGATCGCGTGTTCCTCGACCGGGTCGCGAGCGAGGTCCGCGAGCTGGAGCACGGCACGCTGACCGGCTACTCCATGGGCTTCACGCGCTACCTCGAGGAAAAGGAGCTGCGACGCGAGCAGGCGGCGGCGACGAACGCCCAGCTCGAATCGAAGATCGAGCAGCTCTCGCGGTTCGTCGAGCGCTTCGGCGCCAAGAACACCAAGGCGGCGCAGGCGCAGAGCAAGCGCAAGCAGATCGAACGCCTCAAGGCCGAGCGCGTCGTCCTGCCCCGGCGCGCCGGCCGCCTGCGGCTCTCCTTCCCCGCGCCTCCCCACTCGGGCCGGCTGCTCGTCCAGCTGCGCGACGCCTCGTTCGGCTACGACTCCCGCGACGTGCTGTCGCACGCCAGCGTCGAGGTCACGCGCGGCGAGAAGCTCGCGATCGTCGGCCCCAACGGGGCGGGCAAGACGACGCTGTTGCGCATGCTGGCCGGCCAGCTCGAGCCGCGCGAGGGCCTCCGGGAGGACACGCCGCTCACCCGCATGAGCTACTTCGCGCAGCACGCGGCCGAGACCCTGGAGGGTGCGCACACCGTCCTGGACGCGGTCGAGGAGGTCGCGAGCGACGCCTGGCGCCCGAGGCTGCGCAGCCTGCTCGGCAGCTTCCTGTTCCAGGGGGACGACGTGTTCAAGCTCTGCCGCGTCCTGTCGGGCGGCGAACGCCAGCGAGTGGCGCTCGCGCGGCTGCTGCTGCTGCCCACCAACCTGCTGCTCCTCGACGAGCCCACGCATCACCTCGACCTGGCGGGCAAGGAGGTGCTCGAGGACGCGCTCGAGCAGTACCCCGGCGCCCTCGTCGTGGTCACGCACGACCGTTCGCTCATGGCCCGCGTCGCGACCCGGGTGATCGAGGTCCACGAAGGCCGCGTCGTGCTCTACCCGGGCGGCTACGACGACTACGAGGCGGCACGTATCGCGCGCGCGGCCGGTCCGCCGCCCGAACCGGTCGAGACGGCGAAGCCCGCGGCCGCGAGAGCCGGCGCGGCGACGAAACCCGCGACGGCGGTCCGCGGCCGGGCGGGCGCCGGAGCCGGAGCCGCGGCGCGCGAGGCGGATCGGAAGGCGTCGCGCACGGCGCGATCGCAGCGGCAGCAGCGCGAAAAGGAAGTCGCGCGGCTCGAGCGCGACATCGAGCAGCGCGAGGCACGGATCCGGGAGCTCGAGAACCAGCTCGCCGACCCCGAGCTGTATCACGACGCGTCGCGCTCGAAGTCGCTCGTCGGCGAGTACGAACGCCTGCGCGCCGAGGTCGATTCGCTCTGGCAGCGGCTCGGCGAGCTGGGCTAAGCGCGGGCGATTGACCCGCGGCCCGCCCGGGCCGTACGGTGGCGCCCCTATGGCCGACGTCACCCTTCGCACCTACGTCTTCCTCGATTCGCTGCAGCCGCAGCTGGCCGCCTTCATCGGCACGACCGCGCGCGGCTTCCTGCCGGTTCCGCACGACGCCTCGATGCTCATCGAGACCGCGCCCGGCCTGATCATCAATCGCATCACCGACGTGGCGCTCAAGGCCACCCGGGCGACACCCGCGATCATGGTGGTCGAGCGCGCGTTCGGCCTGCTCGAGATCCACCACCGCGACAAGGGCCAGGTGCTCGACGCCGGCGCCGCGGTCCTCGCCCACCTCGGCGTGGCCGAGCACGACCGGGTCAAGCCGCGCGTCGTCTCGGACCAGGTCATCCGCGCCGTCGAGCCGTACCATGCGCAGGTCATCAACAAGATGCGCTACGGCGACATGCTCATCGCCGGCGAATCCCTCTTCATCCTCGAATGCGAGCCGGCGGGCTACATCGCCTTCGCCGCGAACGAGGCGCTGAAGGCCGCGCACGTGAAGCTCGTGGACGCCTCGCTGTTCGGGGCGTTCGGCAGGCTCTACTTGTCCGGCCCCGAGGCCGACATCGACGCTTCGCGCTCGGCCGCGATCAAGGCGCTCGAAGGCGTCAAGGGCAGGCCGGGAGCCGGCGGTCCGTCGCACTGACGTCCGCCGCGCACCGCCCGTCCCGGCGGGCCCGCCCCGCTCAGAACAGCTCGCCCTGCGGCCAGCGCTCGCGCGGCTCGACGTGCGGCAGACCCAGCCGGCGCTTCATTTCGTTCGCGCTCGCCGGCGAGTGGCCGGCCCAGTGGTTGTTGAAGTAGCCGTAGACCTCCCGGACCTCGCCGAAGACCCGCAGCAGGTCCGCCTCCCAGGCGCGGAACGAATCCTCGCGATCCACCTGGACGCGATCGTAGGTCTCGATCTCCCTGCGGTCCCCGAGCCAGCGCAGGTAGAGGAAGTCGGCGGTCACGTCGGTCCGCCGCGGCAGCTCCCGCCACTCCGTCCACGCCAGCGCCGCGCCGTGGCGGCGCAAGAGCTCGGGGATCGCCGGCGCGTGCCACGAGGCGTGCCGGAACTCGAGCGCGACTCGCAGGCCTTCGGAGACGCCCGCGAGGAACTTCGCGAGATCGCGCTCGGTCTCCGCGCCGCGTTCGAAGTCCGCGGGCATCTGCACGAGCAGCGGTCCGAGCTTCTCCCCCAGCGGCTCCATCGCCCGCGCGAACTGCTCGAGCCGCTCGCCCACCTCGTGCAGGCGCAGGTCGTGGGTGATCTCCCGCGGCACCTTGGCGGCGAAGCGGAACGCCGCGGGCGTGTTGCGCTCCCACGAACGCGCGATGGTCGCGCGCGGCGCATGGTAGAAGGTGGTGTCGAGCTCGACCGTGTCGAAGATCCCGGCGTAGAACGGCAGCCGGTCCTCCTGCTTCGCGCCGGGCGGGTAGAAGACGCCCTTCCAGTCGTCGTAGGACCAGCCCTGCGTGCCGAGACGGACGACCGCGCTCATCGTGCGACCGCCGCGCCCGCTGGAACGCGCTCGAGCGTCACGATCCGCGAGCCGAGCAGGTGCCGGGCGAAGAACGCCCGCACGCGCGACTCGTACTCGCGCCGGTGTCGAAGCCAGACTTCGGTGTGCCGGCTGTCGTCCACCGTCCAGCCCTCGACCCCCGGACCGGCGGCGTTCTCGAGCGAGCGCACCTGGTCCTGCGCGAATCGGTCGCCCAGCGAGGTCTGGATGAGCAACACCGGTCGAGCGCCGAGTTCGGCGAGCGAGCGGCGCGTGTCGAGCGCACCCAGATCGTGGCGCGTGACGGCACGTCCGAGCAGCAGCGCGAGGTCGGTGAGCGGCCAGGCCGGCAGGCCGAGCCGGCAGGCGAAGCCGTCGCGAATCGCCATCTCTCCGGTCGCGAACGGACAGTCGGCGACCACCGCGTCCACGGCGCTGTCGCCCGCGGCCGCCGCGAGCGCGGTCGAGCCGCCGAGGGATTCGCCGAACAGGCCCACCCGGGCGCGCTTCCAGCGCGGCTGCGCGGCGATCCACGCGAGCGTGGCGTCGAGATCCTGCCGCTCGTAGGCGCCGAGCGTCGTCGGACGGCGCCGCTCCGTGCGCGAGGAGCGGAAATCGAGCGCCAGGAGCGTGTAGCCGTCGGGCTCGAGGAAATGCGCGTAGCGCCAGACGCGCCGGTGGTCGCGCGCGTAGCCGGGGCAGAGCACGATCACGGCGCGGTTCGAGCCGGGAACGAGCCAGCCGTCGAGGTGATCGTCCTCGCCGACCGGGATGCGCACGCGTCGCGCCCCGGCGTCCAGGCTCCTCACCCCGCCGAGGTCGGCCGGCACCGCGGGGTACAACGCCAGCCAGGCCGAGCCCGCGAGGAACAGCATCAGCGCGCTGAGCGCGAGTCCCAGGGCCTTCTTCATCGCGCGAAAGTCTCGCACACCGCCCCGCCCGGCGTGAAGCGCGGCGGCGCGGGACTGCGGGCCGCCGCTAACCGGGAATCGTCAGGCCCCGGGGCCCGACATATTCGGACTGCGGCCGGATCAGGTGATCCTCGGCGTGCTGCTCGATCACGTGCGCGGCCCAGCCCGCGGCGCGCCCGCAGGCGAAAAGCGCCACGAACGTCTCCGGCTTGAGGCCGAGGGACTGCAGCACGAGCGCGGTGAAGAACTCGACGTTGGTCCGCAGGTTGCGGCCCGGCTTCACCTCGTCGAGCACCCGCACGATCGTCTGCTCGCACGCGCGCGCCAGGTCGAAGAGCTCGCGATCCTCGAGCTGCGCGCCGGACATCTGTTCGGCGACGCGGCTCAGGACCTGCGCCCGCGGATCGCGCACCTTGTAGACGCGGTGCCCGAATCCCATGATCCGCTCCCCCGCGGCGAGCCGCGCGCGCACCCACGGCTCGCAGTTCGCGGCCGTGCCGATCTCGTGCAGCATGTCGAGCACCGGACCCGGCGCGCCGCCGTGCAGCGGGCCCTTCAGCGCCCCGATCGCGCCGGTGACGGCGCTGATCATGTCCGAGCGCGTGCTGGCGATGACGCGCCCGGCGAAGGTCGAGGCGTTCATGCCGTGGTCGATCACCGTGACCCAGTAGGTGTCGAGCGCACGTGCGGCGATCGGATCGGGCTCGCGGCCGGTCACCATGTGGAGGAAGTTCGCCGCCAGCGGCAGGTCGGCACGCGGCGCGATGGGCTCGGCGCCCGAGCGCAGGCGGATCCAGGCCGCGACCACCGTCGGAAAGCGCGCGACCAGCATCTTCGCGTTCGCGACGTCGGCCGCCGGCGAGATGTCGGCGGGGTTCGGAACGTCGAGCGACATCGCCGAAGAGGCCATGCGCAGCGCGTCGATCGGCGGCGCGCTCCGGGCGACGGCTTCGCGAACGAGCGCGAGCACGGGCGCCGGCAGCGGCCGTCGGGCGGCGATTTCGCGGGTCAGCTCGGCCGCGGCCGCCGCGGTCGGCAGCGTGCCGGTCCACAACAGGTGCGCGGCCTGCTCGAAGGTCGCCTTGCCGGCGAGTTCGTCGAGTTCGTAGCCGCCGATCACCAGCCGGCCGTTCTGGCCGTCCACGTGGCTCAGGCGGGTCTGCGCGGCGACCACGCCGTCGAGGCCGCGTGGTCTTGAGGTGCTTTCGGACATTGCGGGATCCTGACCCTGGAGAGGAGAACCGATGGTCGCGTCGGGATGCGGCGAAAATGCCTCGTCGCGCGCGCGGGCGCAAGGCGGCGCGGACGCGCGGGCGGCGTGCGGCTCAGCCCGAGAAGCGCGCGAGGAACTGCCGGGTGTGCTGGCCGAGTGCCGGCGGCGGCAGGCGCAGCGGCGGCCGCTCCGCCCCGATCCGCCACGGCAGAGCCATCAGGGACGTCTCGGCGCCGTCCGCCAGCCGCACCGGGCGCACGAAGTCGCGCGCGGCCAGGGCCGGATCGCGCATCACTTCGTCCATCTCGCGAACCGCGCCGGCCGGGACGCGGGCGTCCGCCAGGCGCCGCAGCCAATCCTCGCGCGGCGCCGCGGCGAACACACCGCGCAACCAGTCCACCACCTCCGCGCGATGCAGCACGCGCTCCGGGTTCCGCGCCCAGCGCGGGTCGTCGCCGCGCGCGGGCTCGCCGAGCATCGAGCACAGCCGGCGCCACTGTTCGTCGTTGCCGACCGCGAGCACGAACAGGCCGTCCGCCGCCGCGAACGTCTGGTAGGGCACGATCTGCGGGTGCGCGGTGCCGTGGCGGCGCGCGGGCCGGCCGGTGGCGAGCGCCGACTGGGCGACGTTGACGAGCGAATGGACGCCCACCTCGAACAACGGCACGTCGAGGTGGGCGCCTGCCCCGCCGCGAAGGCGGCCGACGAGCGCGGCGAGGATGGCGGCGGCGGCATGCGAGCCGGTGGCGACGTCCACCAGCGCGACGCCGACCTTGAGCGGCGGTCCGTCGGCTTCGCCGGTCACGCTCTGAAGCCCGGTGAAGCCCTGCAGCACGGCGTCGTAGCCGGGCAGCGCGGCATACGGCCCGTCCTGCCCGTAGCCCGTGATCGAGCAGACGATCAGCTCCGGCTTGTCGGCGAGCAGCGTGCGCGCGTCGAGACCGAAGCGTGCGAGCTCGCCGGGCAGGAAGTTCTCCACCACCACGTCGGCCGCCCGAGCCGCCCGCCGCAGCGCTTCGCGGTGCCCCGGGTCGCGAAAGTCGAGTTCCGCCGAACGCTTGTTGCGGTTGACGGACAGGTAGTAGGCGGACTGCCCGCCCACGAACGGCGGTCCCCAGGCCCGCGTCTCGTCGCCCACCCGCGGGCGCTCGATCTTCCAGATGTCGGCGCCGAGATCCCCGAGCATCTGCGTCGCGTACGGCCCGGCCAGCACCCGCGAGAGGTCGAGCACCACGAGCCCCTCGAGCGGCAGCGGCGAAGCGCTCACGCGGACGCTGTCCAGCCCGAGAGGTCGTTGACGAACGGCGCCGTGTCGAGTTCTCGGCCGGTCGCGTGCACGATCAGCTCGCGCCACGTCCAGCGCCGTCCCGGCGCGTAGTAGCGCTCGCGCAGGAACGCGCCGACGGCCGGATCGCCGCTCAGCCGCTCCCAGCGGTCCGGGCCGCCGCCGAGCACGCGCTCGAGCAGCGTCTCCTGCAGCTGCGAGGCCACCATCTCGCCGAGCAGGTAGTTCTGGTAGTAGGCCGGCGCGATGCTGAAATGGATCTTCGCCGCCCAGTCCGGCGCGTCCCGCCCTTCCGGGCGCCGGACGCCCTGGAAGCGCTCGACGAGGTCCCACCACAGCGACCGCAGGTCCTGCTCCGGATCGGCGTACAGCGCCCGCTCCATGTGGATCATCACCAGCTCCCAGCGCGTCTGGACGAGCAGCTGCTCGCGCACGGCCCGCGCCACCGGGCCCGCCTGCTTCGCCAGCTCCGCCGGGTCGGCGCCGGGCCAGCGCCTCAGCCAGGCCGGGTTCCGGGACAGCCGCCCGAACAGCATCGCGCTCGCCTCGGTCGAGAGGATGTGCGCGTGCGTGCGGAGCAGCCAGGGCAGCGAGCGGTCCACGCACTGGTCGTAGATCGCGTGCCCGAACTCGTGCAGCATCGTGCCCATCCATTTCTCGTCGGGCTGGAGATTGCACAGCACGCGGATGTCGTCGCCCCGGTCCACGGACATGCAGAACGCGTGCTGGTTCTTGCCCGGCCTCTCGTGCAGATCGGCGAGCCGCAGCAGCGGCGCGATCTCGAAACCGCAGGCGCGGAAGAACCCTTCGGTCAGCGCCTCGAGGTCCTGCCGCGCGTAGAAGGGCGAAAGGTCCGCCCCCGCCGCCGGCGCCTGCTGGAAGAACGGGTCGGCGTAGTGCCACGGGCGAAGTTCGGACACGGAGCACCCGAAGCGTTCCGCGAGACCGCGCTCGAGCGCGCCGCGGTACTCGTTCCACAGCGGCTGCGTCTCGCGCTCGAGCCGGTCGAGCAGGCCGAAGAGCCACTCCGGCGGCAGTTCGTCGAGCTCGAGGCTCATGACGTGGTAGTTCGCGAACCCCAGCAGCCGCGCGCCCTCGTTGCGCAGCCGCACCAGCTCGAGCAGGTCGGCCTCGACCGCGGCACCCACCTGCTTGCCCGCCGTCCAGGCACGCCGTCGCCGCGCGACGTCCTCCGAACGCGTCAGCACTTCGACGAGGGCGTTGTCGGAGACGGGCTGGCCGTCCAGTTCGGCGCGAAAGTTCGTGAAGACGGCCTCGAGCCGCTTCTCGATCAGCACCTGCCGCTCGATCATCGCCGGCGGAATCTGCTTCGAGCGGTGCGCCGCGAGCAGCAGTTCGAGCTGGCGCTGGAGCAGCGGATCGGCGAGCGGCCCGGCCGCGGCGATGCGCCGCAGCCGCGCGTACGACTCGGGCCGGGCGAACGCCAGCCGCATGCGCGAGTCGAGCTCGGCGCAGCGGCGCAGGTGCTCGTCGCCCCCGGTGGTCGCGAGCTTCCAGTACTCGTCGTTGTGCTCGCGTTCGAGCGGCGCCAGCTCGGCCACCAGGGACTCGATGAAGGATGCGAGCTCCGCTTCGCGCGCGGCCCCGCCTTCGGCCGTCATGCCCGCCCTCTCCTGCGGCGGGGCACGGCACGGACCGGCGGGTAGGCGAGGTCGCGGCCGCCGGTGAGCGCGGCGTAGTGCTCGGGCCGGCGGTTCGAGAACAACGCGGTCCTGCGCGTCAGCCGCTTGTCGCGCACGCGCGCGAGGTCCACGTCCGCGGCTGCCGCCACCTCGCCCGTCCGGCTCGCGCGCGCGAGCGGCTGCCCGTCGGGTCCCGCGATCTGACTGCGCCCGGTGAACGGCACGGTTCCGCCGCGCCGGCGCTCGGTGCCCGTCCGATTCGCGGTCACGACATACACCCGGTTCTCGAGCGCGCGGGTCAGCATCGCCTGCTGCGCGTGCGGGAAGACCAGGTTGCTCGGGTGGACGATGACGTCGGCGCCCTTCAGGGCCAGCACGCGCGAGGCTTCGGGAAAACGCCAGTCGTAGCAGATCAGCATGCCGACGCGCGCCGGGCCCACGCGGTGGACCCCGAGCGGCAGATCCCCGCGCTCGAACCACTCCTGCTCGCGCTCGAACAGGTGGAGCTTGCGGTAGACGGCCTGGACGCCACCGGGTCCGACCAGCATCGCGCTGTTGTAGAAGCGGCCGCGCGCGGCCTCGGCGAAGCCGGCGACGTAGTGGCGTTTCTCGCGCTTCGCCGCCCACGCGAGCGCCTTCGCGGTGGCGCCCGTGCGCGCGTCCTCGGCGAGGGCGGCGACCTCGGCATGCGACGAGAAGACGTAGCCCGTGGACCACAGCTCCGGGAGCACGACCAGGTCGGCATCCACGGTGGCCGCCAGCGCGAGGCCCTTCTCGAGATTCGCCTCGGTGCGGCCGAATGCCGGGCGGCCCTGCGCGAACGCGACGCGGAAGGTCTTCATGGCCGCGACCGTAGCCCGCGCACGCAGACCGGGCAAGGCGGCGCGGGACGCGAACGAACCGGCGACCGGGTCGGAACATCGTCCGAATCTCCGGTCGCCGGTCACTGGCGGAAGCCGTTGCGGTCCGCCTGCGGCCCGCCTCACGCGGGCAGGGTGAAGCTCACGACGTGAACCGCGCCTGCGGGCGCCGGGGACACGCGCTCATGCACGACCCTCCATCAGCCCCATGGCGAACATCGAAGGATCAGGCCACTTCAGGCCGGCGATCCGGGAATCGGGCAAGTCCAGGGGTGCCTCGGCGCTCTCCGAAAGCGCCATGCGCGCCACCGCCGCGGAACTCACCAGCTGCACGTCCCGGCCGGTGAGGAGCACAAAGAACTCCCAGCCCCGCTGGTTCATGAAGTCGGAGATGCGCTGCGTGGGACGCTCGAGAGGCATCCACACTCGTCCCGAAACCGATGTTTCGTCGGACAGCCATACGTCCGCCTCCTCCTCACGCCACGGCAGGAAGCCGCGGTTGAAAACGTCGCTCTGGAGCACGTCCGGACCGGTCGTGACGCGGACCAGCCGGGACTTGTTGTAGAGCTGGATGAGCCCCTGCGGCCCGACGGCGACCGGCAGGAACCGCGACGCTTCATTGAGTTTCGCCAGCACCGTCTGGTGGCTGTTGCCGGAAGGGTCGAGGTCCAGGAACACGTGCCCCTCCGCGCGTTCGCGGTCGTTCGACCAGAGCGTGACGGGCACGCGGCGCTTGGGGATGTAGTGGTCCATTCGGGGTCTCCTCTTCCCTGTGGCCCGGCCGGACGCGGTCTTCGCCTCGCCCGTGCCGGTGCACCTGCGGACAGCTCCCGACGATCGGGATCCTCCGAGGCAGGAACTGAGCAACGATGCTGCCAGTCCGGCGTCGTCCCCGCGCCGGCGCAGGTGCACGCCAATTGCGCGGCAATCGGGCCCGAATGCGACGCGCCCCGCGGCGGCCGGAGGAACAGCATTGCAGCCTGCACGGCCGCGCCGTCCGGGGCATGCGAGTCGCGCCGGGGACGCGGCCGCGGCTAGACTGGTTCCCTCATGCTCCAGCGCGTCCCCCCTGATCCGGCCGCCCGGCGGCCCCTGCGGCCCGCCGGTCCCCGGCGGCGTCCGCCGCTCGAGCCGCTGTGGCTGTTCGCGGTCGGATTCGCGGTGCGCGCGGCCTACACGCTGCTCGCGAACGGCCGCTCGCCCGTTCCCTACGCCGATTCGGCGGATTACGACACGCTGGCGTGGAACCTCGCCCGCGGGGTGGGGTTCGCCCTGAACGGAGCCGCGGGGCCCCATCCCACCGCGTTCCGACCGCCGCTCGTACCGTGGCTGACGAGCCTCGTGTACCGCGGCGTCGGTCACGACTTCTTCGCGGCGCTGCTGCTGCAGTGCGCGATCGGGGCGCTCATCGCCCCGGTGCTCGCCGGCTACGCCCGCGCGACATTCGGCGGCGGCGTCGCGCGCTGGGCGGGCTGGCTCGCCGCGCTGTGCCCGCCGCTGGTGTTCTTCTCGGGTTACCTGCTCACCGAAACGACGTTCGCGCTGCTGCTGCTGATCGCCCTGCACCTGTCCGCCGAATGGGTGAAGACGCCGCGGCCCGCCCGCGCCCTCGGCGCGGGCCTGGTGTGGGGAATCGCGGCGCTCGCGCGTCCGACTTCGCTGCCCCTGCCGCTGCTGGTCGCGCTGTGGGCCTGGTTTCCTCTCGGGCTCACGGTGACGCGCCGCGACCGGCTGCGCCAGGTCGCGCTGCTGTTCGCCGGCGTGGCGCTGGCGGTCGGGCCGTGGACGATCCGCAACGCGATCGAACTGAAGGCGTTCGTGCCGGTCACGACGGGCGGCGGCCGGGCGCTGTTCGACGCCAACAACCCGCGCATCTGGGACGACCCCGCGCGCCTCGGCGGCGCCGAGAGCCTCTACCACGTCGAGCCGTGGGCGAGCCGCTACCGCGGACTTTCGGAGGTCGGGGCCGACCGGCTCTCGGGTCGGCTCGCGAAGCAGTTCCTGCGCGAACGCGTCGCGCAGTGGCCCGCCGCCGCCGCCGCCAAGCTCGCGCGCTTCTGGCGCCTCACACGCGAGGGCGGATCGACGGGCACCTGGAGCCGCGCGGACTCGCCGCTCGGACGGTTGCTCGCCATGGCCGACCCGCTGCTGTTGTGGTCGCTGTTCGCCTTCCCGCTCGCGCTCGCCGGCCTGGTCGTCACGCTGCTCGGCGGCAAGCGGCTGTTCCTGTCGCTGCCCGCGGTGACCATCGCGTTCTTCACCGCCCTCGCGGTCGTCTACTGGGGCGCGCTGCGCATGCGCGTTCCGGTCGAGCCGCTCATCGCGCTCTACGCGGCCGCCGGGGCGGACGCTCTCGCGCGGCGACTGCGACGCGGCCGCCGGAGCTTCACCGTCATCGAGGGGCGCGGCTCCGCCGCATGAACGGCGCGGGGCCCGCGAACGACGGCGTTCGCGGGCCCCGCAGGCACCCTTCGGAAACGATCGGACCTACCGGCCCTGACCCTCCGCCTTGCGCCGGGCGTCCTCCATCGCCTTGCGCAGCGCGAGCGCCATGGTGGTCGGCTCGTTGGCCGGAACGGTCGAGGACACGATGTTCGGGCGCTCCTCCCGGGCTCCGCGCCCGGGACCTTCGCGCCGCGGCCGGTCGCTCCTCTCCCGTCCGCCACGCTCGCCCCGTCCGCTTCGCCCGCCGCCTTCGCGTTCGGCGCGTGGAGCGCGCGGGGCGCGCGGCTCGGGGCGCGGCCCGCCTTCGAGGCCGAGGCGGATCTTGCCCTCGCGCAGTTCGATCACTTCGACGCGCACGGGCTGGCCGATCTTGAACTGCTCCTTCATCTCCGCCTCGCCGGCGTGACCGCTCAGCTCACGCGGCAGCAGACCGCTCGCGCGAGGGCCGAACTCCGGCAGGTCCACGAACACCCCGAAGGCGACCACGTTGCCGACGCGACCTTCGACGGTCTCTCCAATCTGCGGCGTGCGCGCGGGGGGCAGCGAGGCTTCGAGCGCCTGCCGGACCGACAGGGCGATGCGGCGCTTGTCGGCGTCCACCGACAGCACGATGGCCTCGACCGCCTGGTGGCGCTTGAGCGCGTCCTTGACCGTCGCGATGCGGTGCGACGCGACCTCGGAGACGTGGACGAGTCCGTCGATTCCGGGAGCGAGCGCGATGAACGCTCCGAAATCGGTCAGACGCACGACCGTTCCGCTGACGCGTTCGCCGGGCTTGAAGCGCTCCGTGACGCCTTCCCACGGGTCGGGCGACACCGCCTTGATCGAGAGCGCGATGCGCGGCTTGCCGTCCTTACCGGTCTCGATCTTGAGCACCTTCACCTTCACCCGCTCGCCGACCTTGAGCGCTTCCTTCGGGTGGTTCGTCCGCTCGTGGCGGATCTCGGAAACGTGCACCAGCCCGTCCACGCCGCCCAGGCCCACGAACGCGCCGAAAGGCTCGAGCCGACGCACGACCGCCTCGCGTTCGTCGCCGGGCTTGAGCTCGGACAGCAACTGCCGGCCGCTGGCCTCTTCCGAGCGGCGCAGCAGCTTGCGGCGCGAGAGCACGGCGCTGCCGCGCCCCTCCTCGACCGAAGCGACCAGGAACTCGAGGGTCTGACCCACGTAGACGCCCGGGTCGGCGCAGAATCCGTTCTCGATCTGCGAAACGGGGCAGAACGCGCGTACACCGCCGACGTCCACCACCAGTCCGCCCGAGTTCGTGCCCGTCACCTTGCCCGTCACGGGGACACCCGCGTCGATCGTTTCGCGAAGCGCGGCCAGCGCGGCCACGCGCTCGGCCCTCGCGCCACCCGCTTTCGAGGGGGTGGCCGCTTTCGCCAGCACGACCTGCTCGCCGCTCTCGACGACGTACAACTCGAGCTGGTCGCCGGGAATGATGCCCATCGAGCCGTCCTCGTTGCGGAATTGCGGCGTCTCGGCGACGCCTTCGCTGCGGCCGCCATAGTCCAGCAGGACGTGGCTCTCGCCGACCGAGACGACCCTGGCGCTCAGGCGCTCGCCGACCGCCGGCTGCGTCTCGGCCATCGGGACGGACTCGGCCCCGCTCTGGCGACGCTCGAACTCCTGCAGCGCCTTCGCGAACTCGGCGGACGAGGCTTCGAAGTCGCCCTCGGTGTCCGGGGGGGTCGTCTCGGGCGGTGTCGGGTTCTCGTTCGTCGTCATCGGGGTCGATCCATGTTGGAAGTAGGAAGCGAGCGGCTGCGCGGGCCTGCGGAGGGCCGTGGAACTGGAGTTTCTAGACCCGTTCGCGGCCCGCTGTCAAAGCGGCTCCGGAGCCCCGTGAGGCGCCCCGGGCCGCCGGGGCTCAGCGCGGAATGACGCTCGCGACCTGGAATCGAAACGTGTAGGTGCGCGGGCGGTCCTCGACGAGGAACTCGAGATCCACGCCAAAGCTTCGGCCCGTGTACATCGGAGCGCTCTGGTCCTCGGGAATCAGGGGGCGGTGCGGCTGCTGGTCCTCGCCGCCGGTCGAGCCCGGGTCCGTCAGGTCGTCCATCGGGAACACGTAATCGCTGTACTGCTGCTGTCCCGGAACCTGGGTCTGGGCCTGCAGCGAATAACGGTCGCTCCAGCGGGTCGTGCTGTGAGCCACCTTGCCGGTGCGGCCGTTGACGTCGAGGAACCGGCTGTTGTCCCAGTTGATCCATACCGGCCGGCCCTGCAGATTCTCGATCCGGAAATAAAGCGCGGTCGGCGTCGGCCGGAAATAGAAGGTCAGGTCGCGGTCGCGGAAGTTGAAGTCCCCTCCCGGCTCGGTCTGCTTGAAGCGGAATCGGTAGAGCGCGTTCGGCGAGCCGACCGACACGCCCGCCGTGTCGGGCGCGCCCGAAACGACGCGGGGAGGCAGCGGCGGAGGCGCCGTCAGCGGACCGGGAGCGGGCGACGACGAACATCCGGCGAGCACCAGGCACGCGGCGATCGCGAGCAGCTTGCGCGGAAGGGCGGTCACGGCCAGCAGGTTAGCCAGACGGGCGCGCTCCCGACAAGCGGGAAAAGACGCCGCGTGCGCACCGCTGCCCGGAGCCCCGCGTGGACCCATGAGCAACGCGCCGTCGGGGCCCCCGGTCACTTCCCGGGCGACGATCGCAACAGCCGCACGAGCGTGTCGTCCAGGTCTGGCGAGGTGAACTCGAAGCCGCTCCGCGCGAGCGCCGAGGGCAGGACGCGCTGGCTTGCGAGCAGCAGTTCGTCGGCGCGGGCCCTGCCGAGCCACGCCCGCAGCGCGAACGCGGGCGCCGGCAGCAGCGCGGGCCGCCGGAGCGAACGGCCGAGCGCGCTCGCGAACGCGCGGCAGCGCACCGGAGCCGGCGCGACGAGGTTGAACGGACCGCGCACCTGGTCGTCCGCCAGCGCGTGGACGATCGCACCAACGGCATCCGTCAGTGCGACCCAGCTCCACCACTGCCGCCCCGAACCCAGCCGCCCGCCGAGCCCGAGCCGGAAGAGCGGCAGCAGCGCCGCGAGCGCCCCCGCGTGGGGCGCGAGCACGATTCCCGTGCGCGGATGAGCCACACGGATGCCGGCGTGCGCCGCGGGTGCGGCCGCCGCCTCCCACTCGCGCGCGACCCCGGCGAGGAATCCGGCGCCCGGCGCGCTCGATTCCTCGAGCCATTCCTCACCACGATCGCCGTAGATGCCGATCGCCGAGGCGGAGATCAGCACGCGGGGGCGCGGCGCGAGACCCGCCAGCGTCTCCGCCAGCAGCCGCGTCGAGTCCACGCGGCTGCCGCGAATGGCGGTGCGCCTCGCGGCCGTCCACCGGCCGTCCGCGAGGCCCGCCCCCGCGAGGTGCACCGCGGCCTCGACCCCGGCGAGGGCGGAGCGGTCGAGGACTCCGGCGACGGGATCCCAGGCGCGTTCGTCGGCCGACCGCGGCGCGCGCCGGACCAGCCGCACCACTTCGTGCCCGGCGCCGGCGAGGCGCGCCACCAGCGGGCGCCCGAGAAACCCGCTCGCGCCGGTGACGGCAATCCTCACGACGCGTCGCTCCCGCGGCCAGGTGCCGTCCGAGAACGCCTAGCCCTTGCGCGCGGCCAAGTTCGAGAGCGCCTGCAGCAGGTCGATCGGAATCGGGAAGATCGTCGTCGAATTGTTCTCGGTGGCGATCTCCGAGAGCGTCTGCAGGTAGCGCAACTGCATCGCCGCGGGCTCGCGGGCGATGACGGCCGCCGCCTCGGCGAGCCGCGCCGCCGCCTGGAACTCGCCTTCGGCGTTGATCACCTTGGCGCGGCGTTCGCGCTCGGCCTCGGCCTGGCGGGCGATCGCGCGCTGCATCTCCTGCGGCAGATCCACGTTCTTGACTTCGACCGTGGTGACCTTGACGCCCCACGGTTCCGTCTGGCGATCAATGACCTGCTGCAGCGCCATGTTGAGCTTCTCGCGCTCGGAGAGGAGCTCGTCCAGCTCCTGCTGACCGAGGATCGAGCGCAGCGTCGTCTGCGCGATCTGGCTCGTCGCGTACAGGTAGTTCTCGACCTGGACGACGGCCTGTTGCGAGTCCATAACACGGAAGTAGATGACGGCGTTCACCTTCACCGTCACGTTGTCGCGCGTGATGATGTCCTGCGGCGGCACGTCCATCGTGACGGTGCGCAGCCCGACCTTGACCGCCCGGTCCACGACCGGGATCAGCAGCACCAGGCCCGGTCCCTTCTCGCCGATCAGCCGCCCGAGCCGGAACACGACCAGCCGCTCGTACTCGCGCACGACACGGACCGCGTTGGCGAGAATCGAGAACGCGACGAAGATCACCAGGACGATGAAGACGATCGCCGTAGGCATGCTCACCCCTCCCTTCGCAGCCGCCGGACCGACAGCTGCAATCCCGACACCGATACGACTTCGACCGCGGCGCCCGTCTCGAGCACCTCGTCCGCCGTCGCGCTCCACAGTTCGTCGCCGATGCGGACCATGCCCGCGACGTCGATCTTCCCGACGACAACGCCCCGCTGGCCGACGAGGCCGGGAGCGCCGGTCGTCACCCTGCGTCGTCCGGCCCGCAGCCCGGCGCCGATCACCCACAGGAAGAATCCCGCGGTCAGCGCGGTGCCGGCCACGACCAGCGGCAGCGAGACCTGCACGGTCCCCGAGCGGAACAGCATCAGCGTGCCGAGGCCCAGCGACAGCGTCCCGCCGATCGCCAGCATGCCGTGGCTCGCGACCTTGATCTCGGCCAGCAGGAAGGCAAGTCCGAGCACGACGAGCGCGACGCCCGCCGCGTTGACCGGCAGGGTCGAGAGCGCGAAGAAGGCCAGCACGAGGCAGATGCCCCCGACCACCCCGGGCAGGATGGCGCCCGGGTTCTGCAGCTCGAAGATCAGTCCGTAGAAGCCGAGCATCATCAGGATGTAGGCGATGTTCGGATCGGCGATGTGGCCGAGCAGGCGCTGGCGAAAGTCCGGATCGAGCCGCGTGACCACGGCCGCCTTCAGGTCCAGCGTGCGGACGAGATCGCCGCGACGCCACGGGCGGCCGTCCGCCTTCGCGAGCACTTCCGCCTGCGTGCCCGCCACGAAGTCCACGATGCTCTCGGCGACCGCCTCGGTCTCGCTCGCCGCGACCGCCTCGCGCACCGCGCGCTCGGCCCAGCGAACGTTGCGACCCCGTTGCGCTGCGATCGTGCGGGCGAAGGCGGAGGCGTCGTTCGTCGCCTTGCGCGCGAGCGTCGAGTCCATCGGGCCGCTCATCGAGATCGGCGTCGCGGCGCCGATGTTGGTGCCGGGCGACATGGCCGCCACGTCGCAGGCCATGACGATGAACACGCCGGCCGAGGCGGCGTGCGCCCCGGAAGGAGTCACCCACGCGATGACCGGAACCTCGCTCGCCAGCAGCCTCTGGATCATGTCGCGCATGCTCGACTCCAGTCCGCCCGGCGTGTCGATCTCGAGCAGCACGGCCGCCGCCTGCTCGCGCGCGGCGCGCTCGAGCGCGCTACGCAGCACGTCGTCCATCACGGGCGAGACCGGGCCGTCGAGCCTCGCGGCGACGACACGGACGGCGGGCGCGTCGGCACCCCCCGCGGCTCGGACGGTGCATGGCGCCGGCGTCCCGATCGCGAGCAGGATCGCCGCAACCATCGCGGCTCCGGGTAGGCGTCTCACCGCGCCACCTCCGCCACCGCGTCGCGTCTCGTGAGCGCGAGCCGCCAGGCCTCCGGGTACTTGAGCCCGCTTCCCGTGTCGAAAATCACGACGCGCTCGGCCGCCCCCACTTCGCCGCTGCGCCGCAGCTGCCGCAGCGCCGCCAGGGTCGCCGCGCCTTCGGGGCACGCCTGGACGCCCTCGCTGCCGGCCAGTTCGTGCATCGCGTCGAGCAGGTCCTCGTCGCGAACCGCGACCGCCGTGCCCCCGCTGTCGCGAATCGCCGCCAGGATCAGCGTGTCGGCGAACGGCGAGGGCACGCGCAGGCCGGACGCCACGGTGCGCGCGTTTTCCCAGGGAGCGACGCGGGCCGCTCCCGACTCGAAGGCGCGCACGACCGGCGCGCAGTCCGCCGCCTGCACGGCAACCAGCCGCGGCATCGGGCCCTCGGTCCAGCCGAGCGACGCCAGCTCGCGGAACGCGCGCGCCATGCCGACCAGGCCCGTGCCTCCACCCGTGGGATAAAGGATCACGTCGGGCAGCCGCCAGCCGAGTTGTTCGGCGATCTCGTAGCCGAGCGTCTTCTTGCCCTCGAGCCGGAACGGCTCCTTGAAGGTCGAGACGTTCCACCACTGCGGCGCCGGCGCCCATTCGGCGAGCAGCCGGCCCGCATCGGCGATCGTCCCGTCCACGAGCCGCAGCTCGGCGCCGAACGCGCGCGTCTCGAGCACGAACGCCTCGGGAGTGTCCTCCGGCATGACGACCCGGCACGGCAGCCCCGCGGCCGCGGCGTAGGCCGCGGCCGCGGAGCCGGCGTTGCCGGCGCTCGGCAGGGCGATGCCGCGGACGCCGAACGCGAGCGCCCCGCTGACCGCCAGGGCGAGGCCGCGGGCCTTGAACGACTGCGTCGGGTTGCCGCTCTCCTCCTTCAGCCACAGCTCGGCGACGCCGAGCGATTCGCCCAGGCGCGCGAGCGGCAGCAGCGGCGTGCCCCCCTCGCCGAGGCGCACCGGCGCGAAGGTCGTCGAGAAAGGCAACACGGCGCGGTAGCGCCACAGGTCGGTGCCGAACGCCGCCAGGCCGTCGCGGGGCGTCGTCGCCCGCACACGGGCGAGGTCGTAGCGGGCGACCAGCGGGCGGCCGCACGCCGGGCAGGTCGCGCGCGGCGCCGTCAGGTCGCAGGCCACACCGCAATCGAAGCATTCGAGCGCTTCGAGCGCCGGATTGAAGCTCCCTTCCGCCTTCACCACCGACCTCCCTCGAGCTCCTCCCTCAGCTTGCGGAACGACGCGAGCCGGTGCTCGTGCACCAGGCCGCGCTCGACCGCCGCACGCACCGCGCAGCCCGGCTCGCGATCGTGACGGCAGTCCGCGAACCGGCAATCGGCGCGAAGGGATCCGAACTCAGGGTAATACTCCGCCAGGGTTCCCGCATCCACGCCCCAGAGCGCGAACGCCCTCACGCCCGGCGTGTCGATCAGCTCCAGGTCCGGCGCGGGCCGCAGCAGCAGCGCGGCGGTGGTGGTGTGCCGGCCCTTGCCGGTGCGCTCGTTGACCTCCGCCGCGAGCAGTTCGTGGCCGGGCGCCAGCCGGTCGAGCAGCGTGCTCTTGCCGACGCCCGAGTGCCCGACGAACAGCGAGCGCCGCCCCCGACAGGCCTCGCGCAGGGCTTCGACGCCCCGGCCCGACTTCGCGCACAACTGCAGCCCGGGGACGCCGGCCGGCGCGTAGTCGGCGAGCAGCGCTTCGGCCTCGCGCGAGTCTCCGAGGTCGGTCTTGTTCAGCGCCAGCAGCGCCGGCAGGCCCGCGACCAGCGACTGCACGAGCACGCGGTCCACGAAGCCGTGCCGAAACTCGGGCCGGCGCAGCGCGGTCACGATCACCACCTGATCCAGGTTCGCCGCGACGACCTGCTCCTCGTCACGCCCGCCGGCGGCGCGCCGCGAGAACGCGTTGCGGCGCGGCTCGACCCCCACGACCACCGCGCGCCCGCCCTCCCACGCCAGCCGCACGCGGTCGCCGACGACGACCGCGTTGCCGAGCGACTTGCGGCGCCCCATCACGCGCCCGCGCACCGTGGCGTCGAACGGCTCGCCGCGCTCGGCGGCGAGCGAGAGGCCCGCGAAATCCACGCGGCGGACGGTCGCTTCGAGTGGCCGGAGGGCGCGCGCGCCCCCGGGACCGGGCGCCGGCGCCGCCGGACCGTGGCTCAGCTCGCGCCCCACGGGCCGCGAAGCGGCAGCGAGATGGCGAAGCGTGCGCCGCTGCCCTCCGGGCTTTCGACGGTGATGCGGCCGCCGTGGTTCTCGATCGCGCGATGCGAGGTCGAGAGTCCGAACCCATGGCCCTCGGGCTTGGTCGTGAACATGAACTCGAACATGTGCGGCAGATGCTCGGGGCGAATGCCGGGGCCCGTGTCGGCCACCACGACGCTCGCCGCATGCGTGCGGTCGTCGAGTGCCGTGCGCACGCTGATCGCGCGCCGCGACTCCTGCGACGACATCGCGTCCGCCGCGTTCACGAACAGGTTGATGAACACGCCCTGGATCTGGCCGATGTCGCCGCGCAGGTGCGGCAGCCCCGAGTCCAGCTCGACTTCCCACTCGACGGCGCGGAAGCGCTTGTCGCCCTTCACGAACTCGATGGTGGACAGGAGCAGGGCGTTGAGGTCGAGCAGCTCCGCGTTCACCTCGTTGCGCGTGTAGTCCATCAGTCCCTTGGCGAGCGCGCCCATGCGCCGCGACTGGTCGAGGATGATCTGCGCATGACGCGGGGCGCCGTCGAAGCGCTGCCGCTCGGCGTCCTTGAGCAGCATCTGCGCGCGGGCCGTGATGGCGACGAGCTGGTTGTTGAGCTCGTGGCCGATGCCGGCCGCGAGCTCGCCCTTGGCGGCGAACCGGGCGTTGCGCAGGTTGTGCTCCTCGGCCCTGCGCAGCTCGTGGTAGCGGCGGTCGGACTGCAGCAGCATGAAGAGCGGGGCGAAGAACAGCAGCACGCCGGGGTAGCCGATGGCGATGTACGAGATGACCATGAGCGGGACGAGCATGAACGACGACGCGTCGAGTTCGAGCCGGGCCACGAACAGCCAGTCCTCGCGCAGCACCCGCCACCAGGTGCGCTCCCCCGACCACGCCACGGCCAGCGCCACCATCGCGCGATTGACCGCGAAGAACGTCACCGCGAGCGCCACGAACGAGAAGGCCAGCGTCGGAGCGGAGCCGCGCACGAGCTGCGCGCCGCCCTCGGCGACGGGCAGCGCGGCGCGCCCGCCGAGCACGTCGAACAGCAGCCCTGCGCACCATGCGGTCAGCGCGATCTGGCCGGTGTTGAACGCCGCCTTGACCCATTCCTTGCGGGCGACGAACAGGTCGGCGATCAGCGTGCTCAGCGCCCCGATCCAGATGCCCGCACCCGTGCCCCACAGCACGATGGTGGACAGGCAGGCCGCGGCCGCGAGGCTCCAGGTGCCGGCGCCGGAGAGGTTCTGCGTCCACATCGTCTCGGAAACGAGGCAGATCACCGTCCAGGCGACGAAGTGCCCCCAGTCCACGCGCAGCATCGGCGGAACGTTCGTGCCGAGCACCGCGAGCGCGGCCAGCGTCGTGAGGCCGACGAGCAGCCGGAGGCGCAGGCTCATCGGGCCGCCCCGGCGGGCCGTACGCCCAGCCCCGGCTGCTGCGAGAGCGTGATCGCGCCCCGTTCTCCCGGCGCGCCCTGGAACGGATCGTCGGCCAGCAGCCAGTGACCGTCGAGGTCGAGATAGTCGGCGAGCGGCGCGAGCTGCGCCGCCGCCGAAAGCGCGAGGCTGCTTTCGATCATCGAGCCGAGCAGGATCTTCAGTCCGTGCGCGCGCGCGGCGTGGACCATGCGCAGCATCTCGCGCAGGCCGCCGGTCTTCATGATCTTCAGATTGACGCCGTCCACGCATCCCGCCAGCACACCGACGTCCGCCAGCCGGTGACAGCTTTCATCGGCGAACACGGGGATGGGGCTCCGCTCGCGCACGCGGCGCAGGCCCTCGAGGTCCCCGCGCGCGACCGGCTGCTCGACGAGTTCGATGCCGAGCGGCGCGATCTCGTGCAGCACCCGCACCGCGTCGGCCGCCGTCCATGCCGCGTTGGCGTCCACCTGCAGGCGGCCGGAATAACGCTTCCGCACGCGCTTCAGGTTTTCGACGTCGCCCGGCGCGCCGAGCTTGACCTTGATCGCCGGAAAGTCGAGCACCTCCTCGAGCTTCCGTTCCATCTCCTCGGGCCCCGCCATGCCGAGCGTCACGCACGAGATCGGCGCGGCCGCGGCGTCGAGCCCGAGCAGTTTCCACACCGGCAACCCGAGCTTCCTGCCGATCCAGTCGTGCAGCGCCATCTCCAGCGCCGCGCGCGCCGCGCCGTGCCCGGCGAGCGCGGCGTCGAGCCGCGCCCCGATCGCGTCGAGCGCGAACGGGTCGTCGCCGAGCAAGGGCGCCCAGGTCTCGAGCGCGAGCCGCATGGTCTCGTGCGACTCGCCGTAGTAATGCGACGCCGAGCCCTCGCCGAGGCCCGAGATCCCATCGTGCTCCAGCCGGACGAGCACGTTGCGGTAGTTCCGGTGCGCGCCGTGCGCGATCCGGAACTCGTGCCGCGTCCGCAGCTCGAGCGTCTCAACGACCAGGCGCACGGATCGCTCGCTCCTCGAGGGCACGGCGGACGGCGTCGGCCAGCGGTGCCGCACCGAAGCGCACCGGGTCGGTGGCGGGAAGGCTGGTCGCGCGACCGGCGCCGGCCACGGCGCGGCGCGCCTCGTCCTCGGCGAGCGCGCGCGTGTTGAGCGCCACTCCGAGGACGCGCGCGGGGCGCATCCAGCCGGCGACGCGTTCGTGCTCGGCCACCAGCTCGGCGAGCGGCCGGATCGGCAGCGGTTCGGCGTCGTCGGCGGCGCGCAGCAGCGTGCGTCCGGCCTCGTGGCAGAGAATCAGCGCCTCCGGGCAGGCGCCGTGGAGCAGCGCGAGCGAGACCCCGGAGTAGCCGGGGTGGAACAGCGTGCCCTGTCCCTCGACCAGGACGACGTCCGCGTCCCGGGCCGCCGCAAGCACCAGGTCCTCGGTCACGCCGGCGACGAAGTCCGAAACCACGGCGTCCACGGCCACCCCCTCGTCGGCGACGAAGATGCCGGTCTGACCCGTCGCGACGAAGGCGGCGCGCACGCCGCGCCGGCGGAGCTCGGCCTGGACCTCGAGCGCCGCGGTCATCTTGCCGACGTTGCAGTCGCTGCCCACGGTCAGCACGACGAGCGCGCCGCAGCGGGTGGCGCGACGGGCGGCGATCGGGCGCCGCGCGGGCGGGCGGCGGACGTCGAGGATGCGCGCGCCGTTCGCCGCGGCCAGCGCCGCGAACTCGGGGTCGTCCCCGAGGAACGCGTGCAATCCGGCGAGCACGTCCCAGCCGCGGGCGAGTGCGGAGGCGATCGGTGAACGCCAGTCGTCGGGCAGGCCGCCCCCCTGCGGGGCGATGCCGACGAGCAGTGTGTCGGCTCCGCGGGCCGCGGCCGACTCGACGTCCGCGACCACCGGGCGGTCCCCGCCGACGCCCACGCACTCGGCCGCCGTCCGACCGGCGCGCGTCGAGTCGATCACGCACACGACCTCGTCCGGACGGTAGCGCAGCACTCCGACGGCCGTCTTCGCGTCCATCGGAGCGAAGTGGCCCTCGGCCAGCAGTGCGATGCGCCTGCGCGCTCCGAGCATCGGGAATCCTCCGACCTTCAGCGCAGCGATTCGTAGACCTTGACGTACTCCTGCACGCGCTCGTCGGCGCCGAAACGCTCGCGCGCCACGCGCCGCCCCCTCCGCCCCATCGTCCGCCGCAACCGCTCGTTGCCGAGCAGCTTGAGCGCCGACTCGACGTAGCCGCCCAGGTTACCGGGATCGTGCAGAAATCCCGTGAACCCATGCTCCACGACCTCGGGCAGCCCGCCGGCGTTCGAAGCGATGACCGGCACCTCGGCGCTCATGGCCTCGAGCGCCACGAGCCCGAAGCTCTCCGACGAGCTCGGCAGTACGAATACATCGGCAAGTGGGAGCAACTCCTCCATGCAGTCCTGATTGCCGAGGAAGAGCACGTCGCGGTGCACGCCGAGCTCGCGCGCCAGCTGCTCGGCCGCCGGCTTCTCGGGGCCGTCGCCGACCATGACCAGCTTGGCCTGGATCTGCCGCCGGACTTCGGCGAAAACCTGAATCACCACCGGTATATTCTTGACGGCGCGGAAGTTGGAGGCGTGCATCATGACGCGTGTCCCGGGTCCGGCCAGGCGCAGCCGGCCGCTCCTGCGGGGGGCGAACACCTCGGGGTCCACGAAGTTGTAGATCACCTGGATCGGCCGCCGGGTCCCGAAGGTGGCCTCGGCCCGCTGCTTGAGATACCGGCTGACGGCCGTGACGCGATCGCTGGACTCGATCCCGAACCGCGTGACCCGGTAATAGGCGGGTTCCGCCCCGACGACCGTGATGTCGGTGCCGTGCAGCGTCGTGACCACCCCGAGCTGGCGTGGCAGCAGCATCTGCCGCGCCAGGTAGGCGCTGGTCGCGAACGGCATCGCGTAGTGCACGTGCAGCACGTCGAGCGAATAGTTCTCGGCGACCTCGACCATCTTGGCGGCGAGCGCGAGGTTCGAGGGCGCTTCCTCGAACACCGGGTAGTAGGCCGGGCTCGATTCGTGGAAGAACACGTTCGACTCGAACTGCCGCAAGCGGAACGGCAGGCGCGAGGCGATGAAGTGCACCTCGTAGCCTCGCTTGGCGAGCTCGAGGCCGAGTTCGCTCGCCACCACCCCGCTGCCCCCGAAGTGCGCGTAGCAGCTGATGCCGATCCGCATCGGCCGCCGGGGACGCGCGGTGCGCCGCGGCTTCTTCCGCTCGCTCGCCGGCGTCATCCGACCCGCTCCGCCGGGCCGAGCAACGCGCGCGCGTCGCGCAGCGCGAGCGGGCCCCGAACGCGGTAGCCTTCGGCCCACGTGCAACCGCCCGCGACGCCGAACAACCTCGCTCGCGCCTCGACCTCGGCGAGAAAGCCGGGCGAGGTCAGGTACGTGGGCTCGCCCGCGGCCGGATCGAGCTGGCTCGCGTGCGCCGCGATCGCCGCCACGCGCGCCTCCCAGACGGGCGTGATGTCCACGATCAGCGTCGGCGGCGTCTCGCCGCGATAGAGCGCGTACAGGAGCCGCGCGGGCCGCCAGCGCGGCTCTCCCGGGGCGAACTTCGCGAGGCCCGCGAGATAGCAGCCGCGGGTGACCAGGTGCGAGGTCTCGACGTGGTCGGGGTGGGCGTCCGCGCGGTGCGGCGCGACGACCAGCGACGGCCGGTGGCGGCGAATCGCGCCGACCACGGCCGCCAGCTGCGCGCGATCGTGCCGGTCGAGCCCGCCGTCGGGAAGCCCGAGGCACTCGCGCGAACCCACGCCCAGCGCCCGCGCCGCCGCGGCCGCCTCGCGCTCGCGAACGGCGACGTCGCCGCGCGTGCCCAGCTCGCCCCGCGTCAGGTCCACGAGACCGACCGCGTGCCCGTGGCTCGCGAGCAGCGCGGCCAGGCCGCCGCACGAGAACTCGATGTCGTCCGGATGCGCCCCGAAGAACAGCGCTTCGCTCGGCATCAGGCCTCCAGCAGCCAGTGTTCGTGCACGCCCTCGGCGGCCCGCGCGGCGTGCTCGGCGGCCACCTCGCAGAGCTCCGCGACCACCCCCGCGCCGCGGCGCGCCACCGGTTCGAGCGTGGCGAGGCGCCGCTCCTGCAGGCGGTCGCCGGGCAGCAGCACGTAGCGCAGGCGCCGCCATGCGGGATGCTCGCGATCCAGGCGGGCGCGCACTTTTCCGATCAGGCCCTCGTGAAGGCGCGCGAACTGGTAGTCCACCTTGCCGCGCGCGGACTCGACCATCTGCGGCAGGCTCGAATCCAGCGCGCGCGAGGAGCCGGCGAAGCGTTCGAGTCCTTCGAGCGCGGCCGCACGGGCCCGCACCAGCTCGCCCTCGAGTTCGGCCGGCACCCGTTGCTGCGCGACGCGCGCGACCACGGCGTCGGCGCCCGCCACGACGTCCCAGGCTTCCGTGGCCGCGGCCTCCGCCAGCTCGAGGGCCTCCGGGGGCAGCCAGGTCGCGCCGAATCGCGGCACGACCAGCGCCGGCGTCACCCCGACGCCTTCGAACACTTCCCGGAGCTGGGCGAGATAGGCGATTTCGCCGGGTCCGCACGCCATCGCAACGGTGGGAAAGACGCCGTCCTGGACCGCCGGCCGCAGCGCCACGCTCGGGCTGAGCGTCATGGACGCCGCGCGCGATCGCGCCTGCGCGGCCGAGAGCTTGCGCCTGCGCCCGCCCTCGATCTCGAACACGAACGACTCGAGCGCGCCGGCGTCGAGCGGCCTGCGCCCGGCGAGCGCCTGCAGGCGCGCACCGGCGGCGTTCGCGGCGGCGTGCAGGGCGTCGGCATTCGCCAGGTAGCGTTCGATCACCGCGCGGGCGGCAGCGCGAAACGCCGGCAGCCGCGGATCGATCACCACCAGGCCCTGGTCGGCGAACAACGCCAGCAGCAGCGCGCTCGTCGCCTCGCCGAGATCGCGCGCCGGGTCGAGCGCGCGCCGCGCGAGCGCGCCGGCGTCCGCCGCACCGGCGAGTCCCTCCCAGCGCGCGAGGGCCGTGGCCGTGATCTCGGCGAGCGGAGCGAGCGGGATGTCTCCGACCAGTCCGCCCTCGGCGTGGGCCGTGTCGGGAAGCGCGAAGTCGTGAACCGCGAGCGCCGCGTCGCTGACCGAGACGTGCCGGATCTCGGCGAAGTCGGAGTCCTCGCCGTGCATCCAGTACAGCGGCACGGCCGGCACGCCGGCGCGCGAGCGCACGACCGCGGCGAGGCCGACCGCCGAGGAGGTCTTGTGCAGCGAATAGAGCGGGCCGCCGAGCGGCGCGGGCTGCTGGCCCGCGACCGTCGCGACCGCCTCGCCACGCACGAGCCGTTCGAGGTTCGCGAGCGAGGCCTGCGAGGCGCCGAGGCGGCGATGGTAGTCCGTCATGTCGCGCGCGAGCGCGGGGTCGAGCGGGGCGCGCTTGGTCGCCGCCAGCGAGCGCAGGGCCGCACCATCGGTCCACACGCGCGCGAACCGCTCACGGGCAACGGGCCCACCGGTCAGCAGGTCGTGCGTGATCGGGTCGAACAGCCGTTCGGTGGGCGTCCCGGGACGGCCCGCGAGCCGCGCGCGGGCGGCGAGCGTGCCGGACTTCACCGGACGCGCTCCGCGGGACAGCGGTGGACGGACGCCGAGGGACGGCAGGGCGAGGGCATGAGGCGGGCATCCTAGCCCGCGCCGTTCATGCACCGCCAGCCGGGAGTGCCGCGGGCGACGGGAGCGCCGCGGCGCCGTTGGGCGCGCTCCCGGCCCGTCAGACGCGCCGCGAAGTCCGGCGGGCGCGCCAGCGCGGGTCGGCCGCGGCCACGCGGCGCCAGGCCGAGCGTGCCGAGGCGCGCCGTTCGTCCTCCGCGCCCACAAGTCCCGCTCGAAGCGCGACGGCGATCTGGCGCTCCGTACCGCCCGCCCGCAGCGCCCCGAGCAGGTGACTGACCAGCTGACGCTCCCAGCCGAGCGCGGCGAGCGTCGCGACGGCGACCAGCTCGCGATCGCGCGCGGACATCCCCCGCCGGGAGAGCACCCGGCCGTAGCCGTGCTCGATCATCCAGACCGCGAGGTCCGGGTGCAGCGCCCGTACGGCGGGCACCAGCCTGGCGAACGCCGGACCGTAGACCTGCCGGCACAACCGCCCGCCGCGCGATCGCCAGTCCGCGACGCTTCCCTCCCTCCGGGCACGCGCACGGCCGGGCCATGCTTCGTTCAGCACGCGAAGCGCTTCGAGCGCCGCGGGGAACCCGGCGTGAAGCGTGAGCATCAGCGCGGCCTCCTCGGCCGCCACGCGACGAGATCCGCCGCGTCGGGCCGCCGCGACGGCCGCGCGCGCGACCTCGAAGTCCCGCCGGGTCATCGCCGCCGCGAAAGAGCACAACGAGCGCAGGCCGGGCGACGACCGGCCCGCCGGACGCCCCGGGAGGGCCGGCATCTCAGCGCCCGCCCGCGAATCGCCGGCGCAGCGAGCGAACGAGGCCCTCGATCACCGCGAGCTCCTCGACGCGCGCGGCGCGCAGCGCCAGCCAGAGAAGCCCGGCGCCGAGCGCCAGGCCGCAACCCACGGTCGCCAGCTCGGTCAGGTGTCCGTGCCGCCAGCGCGGGCCGAGCACGTGCATGCCCAGAGCCAGCACGCCACCGACGAAGCCGGCGGCGGCCAGCACGCGCAGCAGCGTCGAGAGAACCTGCCGGCCGCCGAAGCCGCCGATCCGGCGACGCAGCCAGTACACCAGCTGGGCGAGGTTCGCGAACGCCGCCAGCGAAGCGGCGAGCGCGATGCCCCGGTGATCGAGGCCGAGAAAGCGAAGCGGACCGACGAGCAACAGGTTGAGCGCGAGGTTGACCGTGACGGCCGCGAGGCTCGCGAACATCGGCAGGCGCGTGTCGCCGAGCGCGTAAAAGGCGCGGGAGAAGACGCCGATCGCGGCGAACGCGGGCAGGCCGAGGCAATAGAAGACGAGCGCTTCGGCGGTATGCAGCGTGTCGGCGGCGTGGAAATGCCCGTGCTCGAACAGCACGGCGAGCGTCGGCTCGGCGAGCACCGCGAGCAGCACCGCCGCGGGAATGGTCAGCACGAGCACCAGCCGCGTGGCGGCCGAGAGCGTGGACTTGAGCGCCCCGAGGTCGCCGTCCACCGCGGCGCGGGAGAGCGCCGGCATGCTGACCGTGGCGAGCGCGACGCCGAAGACGCCGATCGGCAGCTGCATGAGGCGAAACGCGCAGTAGAGCCAGGTGACGGTGCCTTCGACGAACGAGCTGGCGATGCGCGATGCGACGATGACGTTCACGTTGGTCGCGGCGAGGCCGATGGTCGCGGGGCCCATGAGCATCGCGATCCGGCGGACGCCGGGAGGCCAGGTGGGCCACTCGAGCGCGAAGCGGAACCCCTGCCGGCGGAGCGACGGCAGCTGGAAGGCGAACTGCAGCCCCGCTCCGAGCACCACGCCGATCGCCATGGCGACGATCGGCGGCTGCCCGATCGCCCGGCAGGCCGGCATGAGCGCCAGCCCGAAGACGACCATGCCGGCGTTGAGCAGCGCCGGCGCGAGCGCCGGCACGCCGAACACGCCGCGCGCGTTCAGCATGCCCATCGCCACCGCCGACATCGCCACCAGCGGCAGGAACGGCAGCATCACGCGGAACAGCCACGCGGTCAGGTCCAGCTTGCCGGGCTCACGGGCGAAGCCGCCGGCGAGCAGGTCCATGAACGGCGCCGAGAAGGCCCAGCCGAGCACGCACAGCGCGAGCAGCACGAGGAGCAGGGAAGACATCACCTGGCGGCCGAGCACCCAGGCTTCGTTCGCGCCGCGCTTCGCCTCCGCCTCGGTGAAGGTCGGGATGAAGGCCGCCGACATCGCGCCTTCGGCGAACAGGTCGCGCAGCAGGTTGGGAATGCGGAACGCGGCGTTGAAGGCGTCACTCGCGAATCCCGCACCGAACAGCGCCGCCATCGTCTGGTCGCGCACCAGCCCGAGGAGGCGCGACAGCATCGTCGCCGCTCCGACCCGTCCCGCGTCCTTCGCGACGCGTCGTGTCGTGTCGGGCGGAGGCTCCGGAGAGGCGTCGATCACGTCGCCCGGGCTGGTCACGCGCAGACCCGCGTGCTAGCGTCCCGCGCCATGCTCGCGACCGCGGTGGCCACTCCCGTCGTGTACACGCCCCTGCAGGCCGCGGTGCTCGGCGCGGTGCAGGGGCTCACCGAACTGCTGCCGGTCTCGAGCAGCGCCCATCTGTACGTGATCCCGACCCTGCTGGGCTGGCCGTACGGGGGCCTGGCGTTCGACGTCGCGCTGCACGGCGGAACCCTGCTCGCGCTGGTCGTGGCCTTCTGGAGCGACTGGATGACCCTGCTGCGCGAGGCCTTCTCGCGCGAGCCCGAAGCGGCGCGGGAAGCGCGGCTGCTGTGGGCGAAGCTGATCGTCGCGACCGTCCCCGCGGCGATCGTCGGCAAGCTGCTGGGCTCGGCCGCCGAAGCGCACCTTCGCCTGCTCCCGCTGCAGGCCGTGATGCTGTTCGTGTTCGGGCTGCTGCTGTGGCTCTCCGACCGCTTCCTCGCGCCGGGCCGCGAGACCCGTACGCCGTCCTGGGCGCAGGCCGTCGGCATGGGGCTCGCGCAGTGCCTCGCGCTCGTTCCGGGCGTCTCGCGCTCGGGGGTGACCATGACCGCGGGCCGCGTGCAGGCGCTCTCGCGCGTCTCCGCCGCCCGCTTTTCGTTCCTGCTCGCGACGCCCATCACGTTCGGCGCGCTGCTGCTCGAGGCGCGCGAGATGCCGCCGGGCCTGCCCGCCTCCACGCTCGCGATCGGGGTCGTCACCTCCGCGATCTTCGGCGTGCTGGCGATCCGGTTGCTGCTCGGCATGCTGCGGCGCACCGGGTTCGGCGTGTTCTTCGCGTACCGCACGGTGCTGGCGGCCGGCATCCTGCTGTTCTGGTTCGCGGGCCGCTGAGCCGTCACGGTCGCGGCTTGCGCGCGAGCTTGTCGCGGAAGTGGCGGTTGACCCGGTCGCGCAGGTGGACACGCGCCCGATGCAGGCGCGACTTGACCGCCGCGATCGAAAGTCCGAGCTCGCGGGAGACCTGCTCGTTCGACTGCTCCATGATGTCGCGCAGGACGAACACCTCGCGCTCGTTGTCGGGCAGGCGCTCCATTTCGCGGCTCAGGATCTCGCGCGTCTCGGCGTCGAGCAGCCGGTCGAGCGGCTGCTCGGACCAGTCCGCGATCGCCATCGGTTCGAGATCCTCGATGACGCTCTGCGACTGTTCGTACGAAACGTGCCCGTCGCGCCGCTTGCGGTACTTCATCAGGGCGGCGTTGGTCGCGACGCGGTAGAGCCAGGTCGAGAAGGTGGATTCCGCCTTGAAGCGAGCCAGGCCCTTGTAGGCCGAGAGAAAGGCGTCCTGCGCGGCCTCGAGGGCGTCGTCCTCGTGGCGGAGGATCTTGAAGCACAGCCGGAAGACCCGGTCCTGATAACGGCGCGCGAGCTCGTCGAAGGCGCGCGTGTCGCCGTCGCGCGCGAGATTGACGAGCTCGGCGTCCGGCAGGGTCGCGTGGGCCAGGGTCATGCGGGCGGGCGTCCTCCGGCCGCGGCCCCCGGCGAACCCGGAGCGGACGCGGCCTGCGTGGAGTCATACACGATTTCGCCGGCCAGCACGGTGGCGACCGGCCGGGCCGCCAGAATCCCCGCCCACGGCGCGGCGGACAAGTCCCGATCCCAGACCACGAGGTCGCCCTCCGCTCCCGGGTCCAGCGTCCCCAGCCGGCCCGTGAGCCCTGCGGCCGCGGCGGCCCCGGCCGTGTAGGCGCCGATCGCCTGATCGAGCGTCAGCCGTTCGGCCGGGAAGAACCCGCCCTGCGGCGTTCCATCCGGGTGGGTGCGGGCCACGGCGGCGTGCAGGCCCAGCCACGGCAGCGGCGGCTCGACCGGGGCGTCCGAGCCGAAGGCCAGGCCCGCGCCGCTCGCCAGCAGGCTCGCCCACGGGTAGCTGTGCGCGCAGCGCGCGCCCCACGCGGTGCGCGCCGCCGCGGTCTCGTTCACGCAGTGCTGCGGCTGCAGGCTCGCGACGACGCCCAGCGCCGCGAAGCGCCCGTGGTCCGCCGGATCGAGGAGCTGCACGTGCTCGATCCGCGGCGGCAGCGGCAGCGCGCGAAGGCGCGCGAGCGAAGCTTCGATCGCGTCGAGCGCATGGCGCGCGGCGCGATCCCCGATCGCGTGGATCGCGACGGTGCAGCGCAGATCGGCCGCGCGCGCGACCAGCGCGAGCAACTCCTCGCGTGTCAGGATCTCCATGCCCGTCCCCGGAACGTCGTCCCAGGGCGAAAGCAGCGCGGCCGTGCGCGAGCCGAGCGTGCCGTCGGCGAACAGCTTGAGGCCCCCGAGGCGGAACCACGCGTCCCCGGCGCCGCTCGACTGTCCGGACGCCGCCCGTGTTTCCATTCCCTCGGGACCGAAGTGCTGGAGGACGCGCAGCCGCCGGCGGCCGGCCAGCGCGCGCATGCGTGCGAAGTCCGCTTCGTTCCTCTGGTAGTCGTGCACGCAGGTGATGCCCGCGGCGTGCAGCGCCGCGGCCGCCTCGTCGAGGAGCGTGTCCGTCACGACCGGACCCGCCCCGTCCTCGAGCGCCGTGAAGGCGCGCACCGCGTTCTCGCGCGCGACCCCGGTCGGATCGCCGCAGGCGTCCCGGACGAACCTCGCGTCCGGAGCATCCGGGGTCGCGCGCGACACGCCGGCGCGCCGCAACGCCTCGGTGTTGACCCACAGAGCGTGGAAATCGTGGCTGTGCAGGAGCACCGGCCGGTCCGGCGCCAGCCGGTCGAGCGCCTCGCGATGCGGTCCTGCTTCCCAGCCGGCCGCGTCCCAGCCGCGCCCGACGAGCGGCAGGGCGCCCGGGTCGGCCGCCAGCGCGGCGGCCACGCGCTCCAGCGCCTCGGCGCGCGTCCGCGCGCCGTTCAAGTCCACCTGCCGGCGGGCGCGGGCCCACGGCACGAAATGCAGGTGCGCGTCGGCGAAGCCGGGGGTGACGCTTGCGCCGCGCGCATCCAGTCGCCGCGCCCCGCCGGAGCGGGCGGCGAGCGCCTCGAGTTCGGCGGCGCGGCCGAGGGCCGCGATCCGGCCGCCCGCGACGAGCACCGCGTCGGAGCCCGGCCGAAGCGCGGCGGGCCACGGTCGCGCGTTGACGACCAGCAGCGCGACGGCGCTCACGCTTCGCGCCCCCCCACCCTGTTGACCAGCACGCCGACCCCCTCCAGCTCGAGCTCGATGCGATCGCCGGGCGAGAGCGGCGCGATGCCGGCCGGGGTTCCGGTGGCGATCACGTCCCCGGGCTCGAGCGTGAAGTGCCGCGAGATCCAGTGGACGAGGAACGCGGGTCCGAAGTGCATGGCCGAAGTTCGGGTCTTCTGCCGGGTCTCGCCGTTCACCCGCAGCTCCAGCGCCAGGTCGAGCGGCGAAAGGCCGAGCGCGATGCCCGGTCCGAACGGCGCGAACGTGTCGTGTCCCTTGGCGCGCGTCCACTGACCGTCGCCCTTCTGCCAGTTGCGGGCCGAGACGTCGTTGAACGCGGTGACCCCCGCGACGCACCCGAGCGCATCGGCCTCGCTCACCGCGCTCGCCCGGCGACCGACCACGAGCGCCATCTCGCCTTCGGGGTCGAGCCGCTCGACCCCGGCGGGCCAGCGGATCGTCCCGCCGGGCGGAAGCGCGCTGCTCGGCGGCTTCAGGAAGAGAAGGGGCTCGTTCGGCGGCTCGGTCGCCCCCGGCACGACGGTCAGGCTCTCGCGCACGTGCTCGACATAGTTCAGGCCGACGCACACGATCTTGGTCGGTTCACAGGGCGTGAGTCGCTCGCATCGGGCCGCATCGTCCAGCGGGCCCGCGGGAACGCCTCCGAGCCACGGCGGACCGGTCAGCCGCAGGTAGCGCGGGCCGTCCTCGAGACCGTAGTGGGTGGCGCCATCCAGAAGGTAGCGCGCGAGCAGGCGGTGGGAACGGGTCGGGTGCAAGCGCCGCGAAAGATAGCGGAAGTCGGCGCGGGCAAGAAGAAAGAGGCACCCGTACTGCCCGTGATACGACCACCGGGGGCACCCCCGAGCGACGGCACGTCCACTTCGCATCCAAGGGGTGGCAGAGATCGCAGGTGCACGGCGAAGACAGGACGCCTCTCGGGCCGCAGTGTCGGACGACCGCTCGCGTTCGGTCAAGCGCGAAAGTGGGCGTCGCACGGGCCGCACCCGGCCGCCTCGCTCCGCCCGGACCGGTACGCGGTCGGGTGACTCCTGACGCGACGCCCCTGATCCGCCGCCGATTGACGCTCCCGATGGCCGTTGTTAGCGTCGTCCGCCATGACTCGACCCCACCGCAGTACCCGTGGCCGCAATGCGGCCGAAAATCTCGTCCATCGCCTCGAAAAACGCACCGCCAGGCTGGGTGTCATCGGTCTGGGTTATGTGGGCCTGCCCCTCGCCGTCGAGCTCGCCCAGGCGGGTTTCGAGGTGTTCGGCGTGGACATTGACGAGAGCCGGGTCCGCCAGCTCAACCAGGGCCGGTCGTACATCCAGGACGTCCCGACCGCCGAAGTGCGGGCGTTGGTCCGCAAGGGCCTGCTGCACGCCTCGACCGACTTCTCGGTCCTGCGCCGCTGCGACACGGTCAACATCTGCGTGCCCACGCCGCTTTCGAAGCAGCGCGACCCGGACGTCTCGTACATCGTCGCCGCCGCCGAGCAGGTCCGCCGCCACCTGCACCGCGGCATGCTGGTGATCCTCGAGAGCACCACCTATCCGGGCACGACGGACGAACTCGTGCTGCCGATGCTGGCGGAAACCGGCCTGCAGGTCGGAAAGGACTTCTTCCTCGCCTTCTCGCCCGAGCGCGTGGATCCGGGCAACCCGCACTTCCAGACCCGCAACATCCCCAAGGTCGTGGGCGGCGTCACGCCGGCCTGCACCGAGGTCGCGGTCAAGCTCTACCAGCAGCGGCTCGAGACGGTCGTCCCGGTCTCCTCGACCCAGGTCGCCGAGATGGTGAAGCTGCTCGAGAACACGTTTCGCAGCGTCAACATCGGGCTCGTCAACGAGCTGGCGCTGATGTGCAAGCGCATGAAGATCGACGTCTGGGAGGTCATCCAGGCGGCGGCGACCAAGCCGTTCGGCTTCATGCCGTTCTTTCCCGGCCCGGGGCTGGGCGGACACTGCATCCCGATCGATCCCTTCTACCTGTCGTGGAAGGCGCGGGCGAGCGGCTTCGAGGCCCGCTTCATCGAACTCGCCGGACACGTGAACGGCCACATGCCCGACCACGTCATCGAGCTCGTCGGCGAAGCGCTCAACCAGCGCGGCCGCGCCATCCGCGGCTCGAAGGTGCTGGTGCTGGGGGTCGCCTACAAGGCGGACATCGACGACGTGCGCGAGAGCCCGTCGCTGGACATCATGGAGAAGCTGCGCGAGCGCGGCGCCCGCATCGAGTACTGCGATCCGTTCGTGTCCTCGATCCGCTTCGCCGGCGGGACCATGCGCAGCGTGCCGTTCACGGCCGCGAGCCTTCGGCGCTACGACTGCGCGGTGATCGCCACGGCGCACAAGGCCTTCAAGTATTCCAAGGTGCTCGCCTGGTCGAAGGCCGTGGTGGACACGCGCAACGCCCTGAAGGGACGTCGCTCGGCGAAGATCGTCCGGCTGTGACGGGAAGGCGAAATGGAACGGGCGGCGGTGGGATGCCCACCGCCGCCCGTCGTGCTTTCGGATCTCGCCGACCGACTAGTTGACGACTTCGTAGTCGGCGTCCACCGCCCCGTCCCCACCGTCACCCTTCTTCTTCGCCTCCTGCGGCGGCTCCGGCGCGCCCGCGCCGGGGGCCGGGCCGGCCTGCTGGTAGAGCTTCGCCGCCGCCGCGTGCAGGGCCGCCTGCAGCGCCTCGCTCGCCGACGTGATCGGCGCGGCGTCCTCGCCCTTGAGCGCGTCCTTCACCGCCGCGACCTTCGATTCGATGTCGGAGCGGGTCTCGGCGTCCAGCTTGTCGCCGTTTTCCTTGAGCTGCTTCTCGGCCTCGTAGGCGAGCGAATCCGCCCGGTTGCGCGACTCGACGACCTCCTTGCGGCGGCGATCCTCGTCGGCGTGCGACTCGGCGTCCCGGACCATGTTCTTGATCTCGCCCTCGCTCAAACCGCTCGAGGCCTCGATCCGGATGCTCTGCTCCTTGTTGGTCGCCCGGTCCTTCGCGGAGACGTGCAGGATGCCGTTCGCGTCGATGTCGAACGTGACCTCGATCTGCGGCATGCCGCGAGGCGCCGGCGGGATGCCGTCGAGATGGAACCGACCGAGGCTCTTGTTGCCCGCCGCCATCGAACGTTCGCCCTGCAGCACGTGCACCTCGACCGACGGCTGACTGTCGGAGGCGGTCGAGAACGTCTCGCTCTTCTTGGTCGGGATGGTCGTGTTGCGCGTGATGAGCGTCGTCATGACGCCGCCGAGGGTCTCGATGCCGAGCGAGAGCGGCGTCACGTCGAGCAGCACCACGTCGCGAACGTCGCCCGCGAGGACGGCGCCCTGGATCGCCGCGCCGATCGCGACGACTTCGTCGGGGTTGACGCCCTTGTGCGGCTCCTTGCCGAAGATCTCCTTCACCAGCTCCTGCACGCGCGGCATGCGCGTCGAGCCTCCCACCAGCACGACCTCGTCGATCTGCGACGGCTGCAGGCCCGCGTCCTTGAGCGCCTGCACGACGGGGCCGCGGCAACGCTCGACGAGATCCGCGACGATCTGCTCGAGCTTCGCCCGCGTCAGCGTCAGGTTGAGGTGCTTGGGGCCGTTCTGGTCGGCGGTGATGAACGGCAGGTTCACATCCGTCTGCAGGGTTCCCGACAGCTCGCACTTGGCCTTTTCGGCGGCCTCCTTCAGCCGCTGCAGCGCCATCGGGTCCTTGCGCAGGTCGATGCCTTCCGCCTTGCGGAACTCCTCGGCGAGCCAGTCGATGATCTTCTGGTCGAAATCGTCGCCGCCCAGGTGCGTGTCGCCGTTGGTCGAGCGCACCTCGAACACGCCGTCGCCGATCTCGAGAATCGAGATGTCGAAAGTTCCGCCGCCGAGGTCGAAGACCGCGACCTTTTCGTCCTTCTTCTTGTCGAGGCCGTAGGCGAGCGCCGCCGCCGTCGGCTCGTTGACGATGCGCTTGACGTCGAGGCCCGCCACGCGGCCGGCGTCCTTCGTGGCCTGGCGCTGCGAGTCGTTGAAGTAGGCGGGCACCGTGACGACCGCCTCGGTGACCTTCTCGCCCAGGTACTCCTCGGCCGTCTGCCGCATCTTCTGCAGGATCATCGCGGAGATCTCGGGCGGCGAATACTCGCCCTCGCCCGCCTTCACGCGCGCGTCGCCATTCGGGCCCGGGACGACCTCGTACGGAACGAGCTTGCGCTCGCCGCCCACTTCCTCGAAGCGCCGGCCCATGAACCGCTTGATCGAGTACACCGTGTTCCGGGGATTGGTCACCGCCTGGCGGCGCGCCACGAGTCCGACGAGGCGTTCGCCCGACTTCGAGAACGCCACGACCGACGGCGTCGTGCGGAAGCCCTCGGCGTTGGCGATGACCTTGGGCTCGCCGCCTTCCATGACCGCGACGCACGAGTTCGTGGTGCCCAGATCGATGCCGATGACCTTACCCATTTCGTTTCTCCCCCTGTCGTGTCCGTGTTCGGGCCACGCGGCGCCGGAAGGCGCCCGCGTGGCCGTGGTCGTTCGTTCGCACGCGCGGCAGCTTAGCCGACGTGCACCTCGATTTCACGCGCGCGCGCCTCTTCCGCCTTGGGAACGCGGATCTCGAGCACGCCGTTGCGGTAGCTGGCCTTCACCTGCTCGCCGCGCACCGGCGCCGGCAGGGTGAACGAGCGCTCGAAGACGCCGAACACGCGCTCGGTGCGGTGAACGTCGCCGCTCGTCTTCTCGGCCTCGCGCTTGCGCTCGCCGCGCAGCGTCAGCGTGTCGCCTTCGAGGCTCACGCGGACGTCCTTCTCGGTCATGCCCGGCAGGTCGGCGCGGAAGATGTACGCCTCGGCGGTCTCTTCGACGTCCACCGGCGGCGCCATCAGGCTCTCCAGGGTCGGGGACGAGTAGAACGGCCGGTTTCCGAAGAAGCCGTCGAATACGGAGTCGAAGTCGCCGCGGAAGGGAACGAGGCCGCGGTTGCGGTTGGGAATCAAGCGGACGAGCGTCATGGCTCTCTCCTGTGGTTGTGAGGTGAAGCTTCACGCGTGCGCGGGGCTCCGGGGCGTCCCCGCCGCGCGTCGTGTTCACCGGTCACCACAGCAGCGACCGTGCCACGCGCCGTCTGACGCGCGCGGACGCGCGTCAGCGCCGCGGAAACCGCGGGTTTTTCGCATGCCGGCCGCTCCGTCGGACGCCCGGACGGCGTGCGGGTCGTTGCTTCACGGAACGTTCGTCGTTTCGGACCGGAACGCGTGCGGTTCCAGCGCGCGACACCGGGCTCCACCGCTGAACCTCATGCACGACGGCCGCCCGCGCGTGACGCGGGCGGCCGCCGTGAACGAATCGGAACGAAGGTCAGCGAACGAGCGTGAACCTGCGGGCGAAGCTCGAACCGCTCGACTGGAATCGCGCCCAGTAAAGTCCGGGAGTCGCCACCCGGCCATCCGACCTGCGCCCGTCCCACCGCAGCGAGTGCCTGCCGGCGCTCCATTCCTCGTCGGTGACCACGCAGGCCAGGCGTCCGGTGAGATCGAAGACCTCGAGCCGTACCCGTCCGGCATCGGGCAACGAGAACACCAGGTTGGCCCCGTTCCGATCCGGGTTCGGCACCGCGCCGAGGAAGCCCAGGTTCCCCTGCGGCTCCGAGAGCGGCACGTCCACGGTCACGTTCGCGCCCACCGACAGCAGGTAGGTGAGCGGCGTCGCCGCCTCCGTGCCGTCGGTGCGGAAGACGACGACGTTGTGCCAGCCCGCGTCGGTTGGTGCGAACGCGAGCGTGTCGTCGTCCGTGTCCATGGTGAGCGAGGCCGTTCCAGTACCCCGGGACCACACGGCGCCAGGCGTCGGAGGGAAGACTTCGAACTGCAGCTCGTCGCTTCCCGACTTGCGATGCAGGAGCATGTAATAGGTCGTCCCGGGCGTCAGGTTGAACTGATAGACGTCCGCCAGGCGGTTCTCCGCGAGCGGGACGTCGTCGTACGAGGCGGGCGGGGTCGCGAAACGGCCGGCGTCGTCGCTCATGTCGGCGCTGTAGACGCCACCGCCCCCGCCCGCGTAGAAGCTGACCGTCGCGGGGTAGATCGAGGGCCGCCAGGCCGTGTGATGGCCGGTCACGAAGTCCGTCGCGTTGCCGCCCCAGTAGGACGCTCCCGCGAGATCGCTGAATCCCGACGTGCTGCCCACGTAGTCCCGGAAGACATAGTTGTCGTAGTCGTCCCCCGGGCTGAACGCCGCCACGCTCGAGACCCACGCCAGATAGGTGGGCGTGGGGTCGAACCTCAGCCCGTCGCAGTTGGGAAGCCACCCGGGACCGTAGCCGGGAGGCATGGCGCGCACGACCGGGGCGTGCTTGCCCACGAGCAGCGGGCTCCACACGAACTGCGAGTAGGAGACGTTGTCCGTCTCGTCGCTCTCCGGAACCGTGCCCGGCCGGTCCACCACGTCCGAGAGCGTGTGCCGGCCGCCGCGAACGTTCAGCGGCCCGTACGCCGCGACGTAGTACATGCTCACCGCCGCCGGATTCGGCAGGCCCGCCGTGATCGTCCACCAGTCGTCAATGTCGAGGTCGAGCTGACCGCCGGGGGTCGGATTGGGGCCCAGTTGGTGCACGGAGTAGCTGATGTACGTGTTGCCGGTGTTGCCGTCCAGCGTGGGCGAAACGACGCCGGGCGAAATCGCGTCGTTGCGCGGCACGGCCGGAGCGGTCCAGCCGCCGGGCGTGACCGTCGTGCTCAGGTTCGACAGTGCCGGTCCAACGATCAGCTCGTAGTCGTTCGCGAGGCCGAGGTCTCCCGAGCCTCCCTTCCACACGACGACGCCATAGTAGCCCGAGGCGGAAGGCGTGTACGTGAAGCTCTCGTCCATGCCGCCGGGATTGGCCTGCCCTATGGCCAGGTAGCTGAACCGGCCGAAGTAGCTGCCGGCCCGATCGTAGAGGCTGAGGTTGAGGTCGGCGGTGCCGCTCAGGTTGTGAAGCGTGAAGGTGTACGCCGTGCCCGCGCTTGCGAGGTAGACCTCGTGCACCTTGAGGATCTGGTAGGCGCCCATGTTCACGGAGCCGGAGGTCACCGTCGAGCCGTAGAGCGTGCCCGGCGTGATCGTCGAGTTTCCGTAGGCATTGGCCTGCTCGACGATGTAGTTGTTGACCGCTCCGGAAGTGAAGCGGAGGACGCCGGCCTGCAGCGTCGCGCCGTAGCCGACGACGTTCCCGTTCACGAGCACGAAGTCGGTGCCGCCCGAGCCGGCGGGAGACACCGCCAGCTCGTTGCTGAAGCCGGCCGTGCTGCCGGCATAGTCGTTGAACAGTTCGACGTCGAAATCCTCGGCCGACGAAACCGGGATGACGCCGACCGCCCCCCAATAGTTGCCCGTGAACTGGAAGCCGTCACAGTTGTCATCGGCCATCACTCCGCGGGGCGGCGGCACCGTGCGCGCGAGCGGCGTCATGTCCGACAGCGCGTAGGGACTCCAGACGAACTGCTCGCGATAGGTGTTGTCGAACTCGTTCGACTCGAGCGTCTCCTGGCCCGTGTCGAGGTCCCAGCGGAGCGTGTGCCGCCCGCCGCGCACGTACATTCCCCAGTTCGTCCAGCCTCCGAACGCGAACCCCGCGCCGAGGACGCCGTTCCACCACATGTTGTAGTAGGCCTCCTCGTCGAGGAGCAGCTGGTTGTTGTTGGAGGGTGCGGCACAGTCGCCGCCGTTGTTGGTGAGCGCGGTGTTCACGTAGCACGTCGCGTTGCCCGTGAGCGTCGCCGGCAGCGGTGCGTAGCTGCCGTTGGCGTCGGCGAGCATCCGCGGCACGACCGGCCCCCACCAGCCGGCGGGCGTCGCCGCCGTCAGGTTCGGACGAGCGTGCGGATAGATCCACTCGGCGCCCAGCGCGTCGTCCGTGTGCAGTGTGCGCCGGAGAACCTCGCCGTTGGCCACGTAGCCGTACATCGTGTGCGGGAAGTCCGCCGACCCGTACATGTCGAGCAGGCCGATGGTGTGGCCTTCCTCGTGCGTGCAGACGTTGCCCACGTCCATGGCCGTCGAGGCCCCGGTCGTGCTCCAGGTGTAGTGCTGGCTGTTGAACGCGATGTCGGCTTCGAGGGTCTGGTTGGTCGTGGAGTTGTACCACCAGTTGGCGACCGCGACCGTGCCGGAGCTCCAGCCGGAGCTCGACCAGTACCGGCAGTTGACGCCGTCGTAGGCCGTCACGGCCAGGGCGGTCCCACCGCCGTAGCTCATCGACACTCCCGAGGCGCACGTCCAGGCGTTGTAGCCGTCGATGAGCGCGTCGCGCGTGTCATTGAACGTGCACCCCGGCGCCGCGGCGTTGTTCAGGAACCAGGTGAACGGCAGGCTGCCGCCCGGCCAGTACTGGCCGGACCAGCTGAAACTGATGTCGAGATTGAAGGCGTTGCTGAGCGGTCCGACGCCGGCGGCCTGCACCTGCACGCCGCCGCTCCAGGTGGCCGGAACGCGGACGCGGATGCCACCCGGGATGAGCGCGAGTGGCGTCGCCGCTCCCCCTCCCGGGAAGAAGGCGACGTCGGCGAACGAAGCGCCGAATCCGGTGCCGGTGATGTCCACCGTGGCGCCGGTGTTTGCCGAGGTCTTGCCCGGCGAAATGCCGGTGATGTTGGGTTGCGCGAGCGCGAGCGCTGGCAGCGCCAGCAGCAGCGCGATCGCGGTCGTGAGTCGGGTGCGATTCATGGCGGTCCTCCGGCGCAGGGGTGAGGGTGGATGGTCAGCGCGGACGGGCCGGCTTCAGCCGGGCGACGTCCCCGCGCAGGCTCTTCAGCGCGATCGGCATCTGCTTGAAGCCGACCGCCTGCTCGCCCCGCACCGTGAACTTCCCCTGTTCCGCGTAGTTGACCGCCAGTCGCGCGTCCGTTCCGGCGCGCAGAAAGACGAGCGCTTCCTCGCCCTGCGAGAAGACGGGCTGGTGCTCCTGTCTCATCCCGATCTCGCCCACTTCCCCGCCGTTGATGGTGAACGTGACCGTGCGACCCGCGCCCATCGTGCCGGCCCACACTTCGTCCACGGACAGCGTCACGTCGGTGACGATGAAGCGCGTGGAGGAATCGAGAAAACGACTCTGCAGGCCCGTCACCCGGCCCTTCACGACGAGGTCCGACGAAGCCACGATCTCCTCGAGCGGGGCCTCGAACATGTACGCCAGCGCGGGCGCCGCGAGGAGCAGCCCGAGCGCGGCCACGAGCATCGCGCGGAGGCGGGTCACGGCCGGCCTCCTTCCGTCGGTGTCGCCCCGGGCGCGGGACGGCTGACCAGGGCCGGGGCCCTGCGGGCCGGCGGATTCGTGATCGCCAGGATCCGGGCCTCGAGCAGTTGCGCGGCCCCGAGGTCGCCGCGCTGCCTTGCGAACTGCGCCTTGGTGCGCAGGAACTGCAGGTCGCCTTCGCGCTTCAACTCGACGACCTTGAGCTGCAGCGCCCGCAGAGCCGGGCCGTCCTGCAGCCCTTTCATGGAGACGAGCAGTTCGGCGACGCGGGCCTGCGTCGCGTTTCGCACGTCGGCCAGGGCCAGATCCTCGGGCGTGCGGGGCGCACGCGCGAGATCCTGGACGGCCGGCACGGCCGCCTTCGCATCCAGGCGCGCGCCACCGGCCTGCGGCGCCTCCGCGGCAAGGGCCGGTGCGACGAGCACGGCGGCCAGTGCAAGCGCGGTCATGGTTCGAATCGGGGAGATCGCGTGAGCCATGGCATTCCTCCTTCCGGCACGGAGCGGCCGGGGATTGGGGAGAGTGGAAGCCATCCATCCCGAGCGCGCGCGGCGGGATGGTCATTGCGCGGACAGCGCTCCGCGCGTCAAGGGCACTTGCCCGGAAACCCTGGGCGAGGCGGCGCGGATGAGGGCGGGGGGCGAACACCCTGCGTCGACGGGCCGGCGAAAGACGAGCTCCTTAGCCAGTCGAAGTGCGGACGGGCGTACGGTCGCGCCATGACCAGAAAGCGTCAAGACCTTTCTTCGGTCCTGTTTCAGCCCGGCCGGCGGCGGCCGAATCCCCATGGCCTGCCGCCCGGCAGGACGCCGGCAGCGTGCGCCATGGATCGACCCGGCCGCGAACATCGGCTAGCGTGCCGGCCCGATGCGCATCGCCCTCTTCCTGCCCCATGTCGGCGTGTTCGGCGGCGTCCGCCGATTCCTCGAACTCGGCAACGAGTGGGTCGCCCTCGGTCACGACGTCTCGCTCTTCCACTCCGACGGCTCCCCGCCTGCCTGGCTCGCCTTCCGGGGCCGAATCGCGCCCCTCGCGGCGGCGGCCGGCGCGGTCGCAGATCTCGCGATCTGCGCCGACGCCCACACCTACGACGCCTTCCGGGCCAGCGCCTCGAGGACGCACCTTTACTACTGCGTCCTCGAGGGCGACGCGGGGATTTCGCGGGCCGTGGGCGATCCGGCCGTGGCGCTGGCGGCCAACTCGGGCGCCCTGCGCGCCGCCCTCAGGCGTCGCGCCCGGCGCGAGGTGATCGACGGGGCCGGCGGCATCCGCACCACGCAGTTCCGGCCCGATCCGGCCCGGCGGGCCGCGACGCCGCTGCGAGTGCTGCTCAATGGCCGCCGCTCGCGCGCCAAGAAGGGCACCGACCTCCTGCTGGCGGCGCTGCGCGGCCTGCGCGACCTGCCGCCGTTCGAAGTCGTGCTGTTCGACTCCGTGGACGCGCACAACCGGCAGGATCCCCGCGACGGCGCTCCGCTGCCCCCGAACGCCCGCTTCGTCCTGAATCCCACGCAGGACGAACTCGTCGCGCTCTATCAGTCCTCGCACGTCTTCGCCGCCGCCGAGCGCAAGGCCGGCTGGTGCAACACCGCGCTCGAAGCGCTCGCCTGCGGCTGCGCCCTGGTGTGCACGCGCAGCGGCACGCGCGATTTCGCCCGCGAGGGCGACAACGCGCTCCTCGCCTGGCGTCACCCGTATTTCCTGCGCCGCGCGCTGCGGCGCGTGCTCGCGGACGCCGCGCTCCGCGAGCGCCTCGCGTCGGCAGGTCCCGCGAGCGCGGAACCGTGGGCATGGCCGAAGCTGGCCGAGAAGCTTCTGGCCCAGCTTCCGCGCTGATTCCGGGCGATGCGCCGCGGGGGCGACCGGGAGCGACGATCCGGCCGGGATCGCGGATTTCCGGGCGATCAGCGGGTCGGGAGGTAGCCGGACTTCTCCATCGGGACGAGCAGTTCGTCCTTCGTGTAGATGAACGCGTCGCGCTTGTAGTCGGCCAGCTCGTAGTCCTTCTCGAGCCAGATCGCGTCCTCCGGGCAGGCCTCCTCGCACATGCCGCAGAAGATGCAGCGCAACATGTTGATCTCGTAGCGCTCGGCGTAACGTTCGCCGTGCGACGCCGGATTCGCCGGGTCGTTCTCGGCGGCCTTCACGAAGATCGCGTCGGCCGGGCAGGCCACCGCGCACAGTTCGCAGCCGACGCAGCGCTCGAGGCCATCCTCGTGCCGGGCCAGGATGTGCAGGCCGCGGAAGCGCGGAAACATCTCGAGCTTCTCGTCCGGGTACTGGACCGTGAAGGGCTTCTTGCCGAGGTACCCGAGCGTGATGCCGAGTCCCGTGGCGAGCTCCTTGATCATCGAAGGGCTCCATCGCTGGGGTGGTGCCATGCCGCCTGAAGTTGCGGGCAGACTAGCCCCGGCCCGTGGACGGCGCAAGACGGTGCGGCCGCGCCCGCCGCCGATTCGCGGCCCCGCGCGCGCCCTCCTTCCCCGCCGCTACAGCCTCGGCAGGGTGATGCCCACCTGCTTCTGGTACTTGCCGCCCCGGTCCCGGTACGAGACCTCGCACGGCGAGTCGGACTCGAAGAACAGCACCTGCGCAAGGCCTTCGTTCGCGTAGATCTTCGCCGGCAGCGGCGTGGTGTTCGAGATCTCGAGCGTCACGTAGCCCTCCCACTCGGGCTCGAACGGCGTCACGTTCGTGATGATGCCGCAGCGCGCGTAGGTGCTCTTGCCCAGGCAGATCGCGAGGACGTTCCGCGGCATGCGGAAGTACTCGACCGTGCGCGCGAGCGCGAACGAGTTGGGCGGAACGATGCAGACGTCGCCCTTGAAGTCCACCATGTTGCGCGGGTCCACCTGCTTCGGGTCCACGACCGTCGAGTTCAGGTTGGTGAAGATCTTGAACTCGTCCGCCACGCGGATGTCGTAGCCATAGGACGACAGGCCGAACGAGACGACGCCTTCGCGCACGAGCTTCTCCTCGAACGGCTCGATCATCCGGTGTTCACGGCACATCCTGCGGATCCAGTGGTCGGGCTTGATGGACATGGTTCAGGCTCCGGATGGGAAGCGGCCGAGCAGTCGTACGGCGTGTGCGAGTTCGGGAAGCAGGATTCGTTCGAGCGCCAGTTCGACCGCGGCGGTCGAGCCGGGAAGCATCACCAGCAGGCGGTCGTTCGCGACACCGGCGCCGGCACGGGAAAACCACGCGGCCGCGCCCACCTGTTCGGTCGAGCGGGCGCGAAAGAGCTCGCCGAAGCCCGGCAGGTCCCGCTGCAGGAGCGGCCTCAGCGCCTCCGGGGTCACGTCGCGCTTCGCCATCCCGGTGCCGCCGGTGACGATCACGCAGTCCACGGTGCGCAGCTTCAGCAGGGCCGCGACCACGCGGCGGATCGCCCCGCGCTCGTCGGCCACCCAGGCGCGGCGGATCACCTCGAAGCCGGCGCGCTCGATGAGCTCGTGCGCCCGCGCGCCGCTGCGGTCGAGCGCCCCGCGGCGGGTGTCGCTGACGGTGACGATCGCGCAGCCGACGGCCCGCGGCGCGGCCTGGTGCGGCGCATGCTCGGGCGGACGCACGACGCCGAGACGCGGGCCGCGGCCCGCTGCGACCCCGGTTCGCCGCGTCCGCGATGGGGCGTGGGTCCGCCCTTTGCCGCGCCGGGGGGTCACGACACGGGCTCCGCGACTCCGGCTTCGACGCTCGTGGGCGCGATGCCGAAGTGGGACGCCCAGGGCTCCCACTCGGCGAGGCGCTGTTCGGCCAGTTCGTCGAGGGGCGGCTCCCACCCGCCCCGGTCGCTCGCGGGACCGGCGGTGGAGGCGAGCTCGCGCAGCTCGGCGAGGCTCCACACCGCCGGCCCCGCGACCTCGTACCAGCCGCTCCATGCCGCGCGCCCGTCGAGCGCGCGAAGCAGCGTCTCGATGGCGTCCGCCTCGGCGACCGGCTGAAGCAGCATTCGCCCGTCCCCGGGAAGCGAAGGCCGCGAGCGGAGCCGCCGCCAGAGCGGCGTCGCCGGCCCGAGCAGGGGCGCGAAGCGCAGCGTCAGCGTCGGCGCGCCACCGCCGCGCACGTGTTCCTCGAGCCGCCACAGCCGCCGCAGCGCGTTCGAGCGGGCGTCGGGGTGGGCGCCCAGCCGCGACAGGACGAGCGCGCGAAACGACCGCCCGCCGAGCGCCGCGACGACGCCGACGTAGTCGAACACGAACGGGCCGGTCGAAATCGCGATCGTCACGGGTGTCTCGCCGGCGGGCAGCCGCGCCGGCCCGGTCACGACCTCCTCCCCGGCCGCCGCGAGGGCGGCCAGCAGTCGGTCGGCCGGCGGGTCGAGCCGCCCGGGCGCGAGAATCACGGCGTCAGCCCGAGCGCCGCGGCGAGCTGGCGCCGATGCGAGAGATCGTGCTCGACCCATTCGCGCACCATGGTCGCGACGGTGAACGGGCCGCGCAGCGAGTGCACGCCCGCCCGCGCCCATTCCGCGCGCCCGAGCGGCGCGAGGCGCGCGACCAGCAGCGTCCGCGCGGCGCGCCAGCGATCGAGCAACTCCGCGGTCGCCGCCGGCGCGTACGCCGCGACGCGGGCGGCCCCCTCCAGGTCCACCGCCGGGCACGCCGGAAGCTCCTCGCCGAGCAGGGCTTCGAGACGCGGGTGGTAGACCTCGACGTCGGCGTCGAGCAGGTGCCCGACCAGTTCGTGAGCGCTCCAGCGTTCCGGCGCGGGACGGGCGCGGAGAAAGTCGGCCTGCCGGCCGGCCATGCGTTCCCCCACCCACCCGGGCGACTCCGCGAGGGTCATGACGAGTCCTCCCCACTCCGAACGGGACATCGGTCCGTGCACGGGGCTTGCGGTGCCGAGCGGGTCGTGCGCGGCCGGGTGGGGACGCGCGAAACCCTTGGCGGCGTACGCCCGCGCCAGGGCCGCGTAGTGCCGGGCGCCCTCGGCGATCGCGGCGCGATGGCCGTCGTTCACGGGGCCGAGAACGCGCGCCGGCGCGCCGACCGCGAGCGAACCCGCGGGAATCACCTGCCCCTCCTTGACCAGCGCCGCGGCGCCGAGCAGCGAGCCCGTGCCGATTCGGGCCCCGGACAGCACCACCGCGCCCATGCCGATCAGGCAGTCGTCCTCGATCACGCAGCCGTGGACGATCGAGCGGTGCCCGATGGTGACGCGCCGTCCGATCAGGGCCGGCATCCCCTCGTCCACGTGAACGGTCGAGTTGTCCTGGATATTGGTCCACTCGCCGACCTCGATGGGAGCGGTGTCTCCCCGCAGGACGCTGTTGAACCAGACGCTCGCGCCCGCGCGCAGGGTCACCTCGCCGACCACGATGCCACCCGGAGCGATCCATGCGCCCGGATCGATGCGCAGGTTCACGGGCAGGTCGTCGCGCCGGCTCACGGCTGCCCCGCCGCTTCGCCGACGTACGGGTTGTGCCGGCGTTCCTCGCCGACGGTCGTGGCCGGTCCGTGACCGGTCAGGCACGCGACCTCGTCGCCGAGCGGGAAGATCCGCTCGCGAATCGAGCGCGCGAGCGTCTCGAACGAGCCGCCGGGCAGATCGGTGCGCCCGATCGAGCCGCGAAAGAGCAGATCGCCGACCCACGCGATCGGGCCCTGGCGGAAGGCGCAGTGTCCGGGAGAATGCCCGGGCGTGAAGATCACCTCGAGCAGCTCCTCGCCGATCCGGATGGCTTCGCCGTCCACGAGTTCATGCCCGATCGCCGCGGGCTCGGCGGGCGGGAAACCGAACATCTCGCCCTGCAGCGACAGCGCCTCGAGCAGCGGCCGGTCGAGCGGATGGAGGGCGTAGATTCCGCCGACGGCCTGCTGGACCGCGAGCATGCCCGCGGCGTGGTCGTAGTGCGCGTGCGTGCCGAGCAGCCAGCGCACGCTCAGCCCCTCCCGCCGGACCAGCTCGACCACCGCCTCCGGCTCGAAGCCGACGTCCACCACGGCGGTCTCGAGCGTCGCCGGGCAGGTGAGCACGTACGTGTTGTTCTCGAGCGGTCCGAGGTTCAGGGTGCGGTTGCGCAGCGCCATGTCAGATGACGTTGGCCTCGGCCAGCGTGCGCTGCGTGCGGAAGCGCTCGAGGGCGAGGTCCGAAAGATCCAGGCTCGGGCGGCCGTCCACGATCCATTCCGCGAGCTGCCGGCCCACGGCCGGCGCCATCATGAATCCGTGGCCGCTGAAGCCGTTGGCGAGCATCAGTCCCGCGACGCCCTCGGGCGGACCGAGGATCGCGTTGTGATCCGGCGTCGTCTCGTAAAGGCCGGCCCAGGCGTTGTTGATCTCGGCCGCCTCGAGCGCCGGGATGCGCGTCATCGCCGGCTCGACGACCGATTCCAGGAAATCCCAGTTGACGCTCTGGTCGAACGACGGCGGCTCGTTCCGGTCGGCCAGGCCGAGCAGCAGGCCGCCGCTTTCCCGGTGCATGTACACGCCCGACTTCATGTCCACGATCATGGGCAGCGTGTCGCGCACGAACGGCAGAGGCGCGGTGGTGAAGCAGTGACGCCGGTAGGGAGCGACCGGCAGCTCGACACCCGCCCACGCCGCGACTCGCGCGGCCCACGCGCCGGCCGCGTTCACGACCATGGGAGTGGCGATCTCGCCCTGCGAGGTCCGCACTCCGGCCACCCTTCCGCCGTCCATGACGAGCCCCGTGGCCTCGACGCCGAACAGGAACTTCGCCCCGCGCGCGCGCGCCTGCGACTCGAAGCCGTGGGTGATCATGTGCGGGTCGCCGAGCCCGTCGGTCGGGCAGAAGGTCGCCCCGAGCACGCCGTCGAGGTTCAGTTCGGGCACGAGGGCGAGCGCGTCGGCGGGCGCCAGCGTGCGCGTCGGCACGCCCAGCGAGCGCTGGAACTCCGCCTGCGCCTGGAACGCGCGCCACTGCGCTTCGTCGGAGAGCAGGAACAGGTAGCCGACCGGCCAGAACGTCTCGCCGGTTTCCATGTCCCGGGCGAACGTCTCGAACGCCTTCACCGACTGCTGCGCGAGCCGGACGTTCACCGCCGTCGAGAACTGCTGGCGGATCCCGCCCGCGCATTTGCCGGTCGAGCCGGCGCCGGATTGCAGCTCGCGCTCGAGGACGACCACGCCCTTCACGCCGCGAAGCCCGAGGTGGTAGGCGATCGCCGCCCCGATGCAGCCCGAACCGATGACGACCACGGGCGCCGACCTGACGTCTCCGCTCACTTGAGCCTCCGGTAGGTTTTCTGCAGGAGCAAGGCGTCGTCCTCCATCGCGGGCGATTCGCTGACCACCCACCCCGAGACGCGCAGGTCCTTCAGGGCCCTGAGCAGTTCCCGCCAGCGGAACGAGGTCTCGCGCAGCGGTTCGTGCCGGCGCTCGCCCTTCGGTCCGTACTGGATGCCCGAGATGTGCACGTGCAGCCGCTCCAGGGCCGCGCGACCCAGCCGTTCCCCGATCGAGACCAGCGTGGCCGCGAAGTCGTCGTAGTGGTTGTGCTTTCCCAGCCCGCGGGCGTACTGGTGCGAGAAGTCCACGCACGGCTGCACGCCCGGGACCGCCGCGCTCCACGCCAGCACCTCGTCGAGCGACCCGGCCTGCGACGCCTTGCCGGTGAGTTCGGTGCGCACGTCGATCCGGGCGTCCAGTCTGCGGAGCGCGGCCGTGACCGCGCGCAACCCGCGCCGCACGCGCGTTCCGGCCTCCCGCTCGCCGAGCTTGCCGTAGAAGCCCGCATGGAAGCAATAGGACCGCGCGCCGCAACGGGAGCCGAGCCGCCCGGTCTCGATCAGGCGCGCGAGGCTTCGCTCGACGACCTCGGGTTCGCCGCACAGGTTCACGTAGTAAGGCGCGTGCGCGGTCAGGCTCACGTCGTGCGTGCGGGAGGCCTCGGCGATGCGGTCCGCGGACTCGTCCGACATCCGGACGCCGTTGACCCACGCCATCTCGAGGTGATCGAGGCCCAGTTCGCGGGCCCGGGCGATGCCCGCGACCGTGCCCGGACGGACACTGGAGCGCGGAATGCCCGAGGTGCCGAAGCGCAGCATCAGCGCTTGTAGCCGATCTTCCGCAGGAACTCGCGGCGCGCCTGTCTCGCGGACGCATCCTCGATTCCCCGGGGCCCTCCGCCGTCCACGACGCCGGCGACCCCCCGTCCCTGCTCCGTCTCGGCCACCAGCACCTGAACCGGATTCGCGGTCGCGCAGAAGATCGCGCACACCTCCTGGCACTGCTTGATCGCCGGCAGCAGGTTGATGGGGTACGCGCCGCGCAGCAGCAGCCAGAACGTGTGCCCCGCGCCGACCCGCGAGGCGTTGTCCACCGCGGCCGACACCAGTTCCTCGTCGTTGCCTTCGGTGCGGATCAGGCACGGGCCGGAGGCTTCGTTGAACGCGAGGCCGAACCGGGCGCCGGGGACGGTCGTGACCACGATCTCGGCGAGATCCTCGACGGTCTTGATGAAGTGCGACTGCCCCGCGACGACGTTGCAGTCGGCGGGAATCGTGAGCGGGACGGCGCTCAGGTTCATGGCGTCACCTCGCGTGCCGTTAGAAGGCCTGACCCGAGCCGAAAGAGTAGGCGGGCCCGCGCCGGCCGTCCACGGCCGGCGCGATCGGCCAGGCGATGTCGAATCGCGCGACCGCGTTCAGGGCCGAGTGCGGCAGCGAAACGCGCAGGCCGAAGCCGGCGTCGTGGTGCCAGCTCTCGCCGCCCGACCCCGGGCCGTAGGCGCGCGCCGTATCCCAGAAAACCGCCCCGCCGAAGGTCGCGAGTTGCAGGACGGCGTGCCTCAGCGTCCAGCGGGCCTCGGCGTTGGCCCGCCACAGCTGCGTTCCCGCGACTTCCTGCACCGGAAAACCGCGCAGTCCGGTGAGTCCGCCGGCGCTCAACTGGAAGTTGCGGGGCATGCGCCGGCCCGCTGCCCCCTCGACCGCCGCGACGAGCGCGGCGCCCGGCCGGGGTTGCACGATCCAGCGCACGCGCACGCGGGCGAAGGACTCCCGCAGCCCCGAACGCACGCGGGTGCGAAACTCGGTGCTCGCGAGCCCGAATCCGGCGGGGCCGCGATCCACCCCGGCGCCGAGGCGGCCGTAGAGCCAGCCTTCGTCCGCGCCGCTTCCGAAGGCGCGCGGCGCGACGCCCACGCCGACCTGCGTGAGCGTGCCGAGGTCGAAATCCTCCTCGCGATCCATGAAGTCCACGCCTCGGCGAACGCGGAAGTCGGGCCTCCAGAGCGTCACCTCCCCCTCCAGCCGGCGCAGGCGCAGCTCCTCCTCGGAGCCGCCGAACTCCGCCGGCGCGTCCGGCTCGAGGACGCTCACGCCGAGGCGCCGATCGTAGGCGCGGTACGTCGCCACGAATCGCTGCACCGTTCCGTCGGCCGCGCGGCGCCCCGTTCCCCAGCGCGCCTCGGCCATCTCCTCGCGCAGCGGAACCTGCGCGACCTCCTCGCCACGCGACCAGAGCTGGGCCTGCGAGACTTCGCGGCTCCACGCCCCACCGACCGTGATCGGCGCGTCGTCGGCCCAGAACGGCAGTCCGAACTCGGCGCCGTTGCGCTTGCCCGTATCGCCGTTGCCGGTGAGGAAGCGCGCCCTCCAGTGCGTGCCCGCGATGGCGGGGTCCTCCACCCACAGGAAGCGCGAAATGCCCGCGGGCTCCTCGCGGTAGGTCGCGGTCACGGTGATGCCGAGCCCCGCCAGATTGCGCTCGGTGAACGCGAGCGAACCGTAGCGCTGGCCGCCGCCGCTCTCGAGCGTCGCCTCGGGACTCGTGGTCCAGTTGTCGTGCGTGGTCACGAGGACGTCCACCGAATCCGCGGAGCCGGCGACGGGCACTGCCACCACCGAGTCGGGCACGAGAAAGTCCAGCGCCCGGAGGCGTCGCTCGCTCTCGGCCCGCCGCCCGGCGGACCAGCGCGCTCCCGGGCGGGCGACGACCGCGGTGCGGATCGTGGACTCCCGGGTGCGCACGTGCAGGCGATTCGCCAGCGCGTAGAGCCCGCGCAGGCGGCCGGCCGGCAGCGGATCGAAGATCTCGAAGGCCCGCACCTCGACGCGACGAACGATCCGGCCGGTGAGCGTGTCGGCCGGCAGGTCGGCGGCGCGGGCCGGGCCGGCGCCGGCGAACACCGCGAGCGTCAGGACGGAAAGGCGCGCGGCGCGAGCGCGCCGCGCGCGGTTCCGACGCCCGTGCCCTTCAGCGGCGCGAGGCGCCAATGCGGTCGCGGGCGAGCCCGGCTTCGCTCGAAGCCGGGAAGCGTTTGACGAGATCCTCGAACGTCGCGCGCGCGTCGGCTGAGCGGCCGAGCCGCTCCTGGCTGAGCGCCAGCTTGTAGAGCGCCGCCGGGGCGCGGTCCCCCTGCGGCCAGCGTTCCCCGACCTTCGCGTACTCGGCCGCCGCGCTGTCGAACGCCGCCTGCGCGAAGAAGCATTCGCCGACGCCGTACTGCGCGTTGTCCGCGAGTTCGGTGTCCGGGAACTTCGCGAGGAACTCGCGATAGCCCTGCAGCGCGAGCGGGTAGCGACCCTCGGTGAGATCGCGGGTCGCGAGGTCGAAGAGTTGCGAGGGGCTCGGCCCGGAGGGCGATGCCGGCGCCGAGGTCGCCGGCGTGCCCGGCGCAGCCGTTCCGCCGGCCGCAGGCACGCTGCCGGCATCCGGATGCGGAGCCACGGGCGGGCGCGAGGCTCCCGACCGCTCGCTCACCCGCGTCACGCGGCTCAGCACCTCGTCGAGACGTCCCTCGAGCCGCGAGACCAGGTCCGCCAGGTCGCGCTGTGTGGACGACTGCCGCGCCTGCGCGCTGAGGACGAGGTCGCGCTGCTCCCCGACTTCACGCCGCGTGTCCTCGATCAGGCGGGCCGCGACCGCGTCGTTCGCGCGCATCGTGTCCACCTGCGCTCGCAGGCTGTCGAGTCCCGAGCGCAGCAGCCCGAGCTGCGTCGTATAGCAGCCCGGGGTCAGCGCCGACGAACCGAGCAGCACGAGCACGGCGATCGCGCCCGCGCCACGCCGGAGGGGAGCCGCGGCCCCGGCGGGCGTCACCGAGAGAAATCCGCCCGGCGATTCTTCGCCCAGGCGGCCTCGTCGTGACCGTCGTCCACCGGCATCTCCTTGCCGTAGGAGATCGTCTTGAGTCGCGAGTCCGGCACGCCGGCGGCGATCAGGTAGTCGCGGACCGCGAGGGCGCGCCGCTCTCCGAGCGCCTGGTTGTATTCGACGGTTCCGCGTTCGTCGCAGTTGCCGGCGATGGTCACGGTCCAGTCGGCGTTGTCACGAAGCAGCCTGGCGTTGCGGTCCAGGATCGCGCGTGCCGCGTCGTCGAGCGCCGAGGAATCGAGCGCGAAGTGCACGGTCGCGAGGTCCGAGATCGAGGCGGCGGGAGTCGAAGGCGCGGGAGGCGTCGGCACGGGCGCGGGCGTCGAAGGCGTCGGCGCGGGCGTCGTGGACGGCGGAACGGGGGCGGTCTGGACCGGCGTCGTCTTCTTCGCGCAACCGGCTGCGAGGAGGGCCGCCGCCATCAGGGCGAGGGCCGCGAAGCGGATCGGGGCAAGACGCATGCGGGAACTCCTTCTCGGGCGATGCATGGCGGGCCTCAGGGCCGGACCTCGCCGGTGATGCGAGGGGACCATGCGGGTGAGAATGCCTTGCGGCCTCCAGTGTCGAGCTTCCTCGGCTCCGCCCCGTCGATGTCGCTGACCCACAGGGAACGGCTGCCGTCGCGGTTCGACGTGAAAACGAGGTGCCGGCCGTCAGGCGACCAGCGCGGGTTCTCGTTGCTGCCGCCGGTGACCACCGGCGTCGCGCCGCTGCCGTCCGGTCGGCACATCCAGATATCGAAGCCTGCGCCGGTTCGCGTCACGAACGCGATCCGGTCGCCCTTCGGGGACCAGGCCGGAGAGTCGGTGTAGCTCACGTCATACGTCAAGCGGTGCACGTTGCTGCCGTCGGCATCCATGACATGGACTTGTGGCTGGCCGGAGCGGTCCGAGGTGAAGGCGATCGCGCGCCCGGTGGGCGACCACGCGGGAGACGTGTCGATTCCCCGCGAATCCGTCAGGCGCTGCGGGGAGCCGCCGCGGGCGTCGAGCCGGTAGATTTCGGCGTTGCCGTCGCGGCTCAGCGTGCAGGCGATGCTCTGGCCGTCGGGCGAGTAGGCTCCGCTGGTGTTCAGCCCGGGCCGGCCCGAGACGAGGAACGGCTTGCGCTGCTCCGGCGACAGCACCCAGAGCTGCGGCCCCGTCCCGCCCCGATAGGAAGTGAACAGCAGCAGCGAGGCGTCGGGCGCCCAGGCCGGCGACTGCACGATCGAGCCGTCCGCGGTGAGCGGATGGGCGCCCCAGCCGTCGGCATCCATCACCCAAAGTTCCTTCGCGCGGCCTTCCTGGGCGACGAACGCCATCTTCGTCGAGGCGACGCCGGGTTCGCCGGTGAACTGCATCACGATGTCGTCGGCGAACCGGTGGACGAGTTCGCGCCAGCGCGCGAGCGGACCGCGGTACTCGCGCGTGAGGATCGCCTTGCGGCTGGTCGCGTCCACGACCTCGCCCGCCAGGCGAACGGAGGCGCCGTTGACGGTCCATTTGCCGCCGATGTCGGCCTGGGCGGGAGGCGGCGCGAGCACGCCCGGGTCCCAGGCCTTCGCCACCTGGAACACCGCGGACGCCTGCAGGTCGGAGGCCAGCACCTCGTCCGCCTGAACGCTGCTCGTGCGCGCGTCGCGGTCGCCCGCCGGCGCGAGGGGCAGGCAGCGAATGGGCAGCCGGCTCGAGGCGCCCGAGCGGATGTCGAGGCGCACGTCCTGCGCCAGCGCCGCCGAGGCGAGCGCGAGCAGGGCGACCCACGGCGACAGCATCGCGAACGGAGAGGTTCGCATCAGTCTCCCGAGTATTCGAAACCGAAGTGAATGCCGAGGTCGGCGCCCGCCCAGCCCAGCGGCAGCGGGGGCAGGTGACCGGTCACCAGCACCGCGCGGCGCGCGGACTGATCGAAGTAATCGTTGCCGCTCGGCCGCTCCACGACCGGGGCGGTGATCGAACCGTCGCGCGAGACCCGGAAGTAGACCTCGGCGCGGGTGCCCGGCGGCAGGCCGGGCTGCGGCGTCCAGTTGCGCGCGATCAGCACGCGCACCTGCTGCAGGTAGTAGGCGAACTCGAAGTTGCTGGCGTCCACCGCCACCTGCCCGCGCATTCCGCCGCCGACGTCGGCGTAGGGCAGCGCCACCTTCGGTGCCGGCGCGGGGGTGGCCGGCCGCGCGGGCGCGGGTGGGAGCGCGTCCTCAGGCTTGCGCGGCTCGCGCTTCTTCGGCTTTTCGATGCGCACGCCCGGTTCGTCGGTCGGCGCCCGTTCGCCCGGCCGCGTCGCGGCCGGGGCCGCCGCCGCCGCGGGGGCGGCGGCCAGCGAGGCGTCCACCAGCGACACCTGGACGACGTCGGGGCCGGGCACGAGCACCGTGCCACCCGCGCGCCACAGCAGCACGACGGCGGCGAGCCCGAGGTGCACGGCGGCCGAGCCGGCGACCGCGCTCTTCATCGCGGCGTCCTCGGAGGTTCGGTGACGAGGCCGAGCTGCGAGACGCCGGCGCGACGCATGCGCGCGATGTACTCGACGATGGTTCCGTAGGGCACGGCCTGGTCGGCCTTGAGGAAGACAGGGCGTTCGGCGGCGCGGGCGGCCACGAGGGCGGCCTCGAAGCCGCGCGCGGGCACGACCTTCTCCCCGACCGCCAGCGTCAGGTCCCTGCGGATGCTGACGATCAGGCCCTCGTGCACGTCGAGTCCGCGCGTGGAGACCTTCGGCAGGTCGATCTCGAGCCCGCCGGAGAGGAAGGGCGCGGTCACCATGAAGATGATGAGCAGGACCAGCACCACGTCCACCAGCGGCGTGACGTTGATCTCCGCCATCGGCCGGCGCCGGCCACCCCCGGCGGCCATCACTTGAGCTGCGCTCCGAGTCTGCCGGCGAGGAACTCGGCCGTGAAGGAGGACGCGCGATTGCCCGCCTCGTGCAGCCGGCCGAGGCAATGATTGTAACCGATGACCGACGGAATCGCGGCCGCGAGGCCGGCGATGGTCGCGATCAGCGCCTCGGCGATGCCGGGCGCCACCACCACGAGCGTCGCCGAGCCCTGGGCGCCGATGTTCACGAACGACACCATGACGCCCCACACGGTGCCCATCAGGCCGACGAATGGCGCCACGCTGCCGGTGGTCGCGAGGAAGCCGACGTGGCGTTCGAGCGAGGCCACCTCCTCGTTGGCGGCCCGGTCCATGGCGTGTTGCGCGAGTTCCCAGCGGGCCGCGGGGCCCATGTGCTCGGACGAGTACTGCTCGAGCGCCTTCTGGCCGGCGAGCGCCGTGCGCGCCAGGACGCTGGCCGGATGCTGCTCGGCCACGAGCCGGCAGTCGGCGGCGTCGCCCAGGCGGCGGAACGCGGTGAGGAACGAGGCGTCCTGTCGCCGGGCCGTCGCGTAGAGCCGCAGCCGGTCCCAGAGGATCGCCCACGAATAGACCGACATGACCAGCAGCAGCAGCAACACGCCCTTGGAGAACAGGCTCGCGTGCGCGATCAGCGAGGGGATCGTGGAGCGGACCCCGCCCCCGAGCTGCAGAACGACGAAGGACATTTCCATCGGCTTCACCTTCCTTGTGAAGTCGGTCCGGACCCGAGCGGGCCGGTCGGGGTGGTGTCGGGAGAGCGTCGGCACGCTAGCACAGCGCGCCGCCGGCACCCAGAGCAAAGCGCGGCTCGGGGCGGCGGGCATTCACACCGCGCACACGCGCGACTCGCGCGGACCCGCGAGACACCCGCGAACCCCGCGACGAAGCGCGCGGCGGTCAAGTGCCTGAAAATTTCGCCGCTCCCGGGCGTGCGACACCCTCGCGAGGGTTTAGAGTCGTGTGTCGAACGGCCGAACACATCGTCGTCATCGCAGCGAAAGGACACGCCGTGCGGTCTCCAGCGCTCCCCCACCCGAAATCCATCGGCCTCGCCGTCCTGCTCGCGATCGGCGCTTTCGCGGTGCCCGCGGGCGCCGGCGACAACCACGCTCCCGCCTTCTCGGTCAAGAGCGTGGAGGGGCGTGCGGTGCGTTCCTCCGACTACCGGAACCGGCCCGTCATCGTGGACTTCTGGGCCACATGGTGCGCCCCGTGCCGGGCGAGCATGCCGCACCTGAGCAGCATGCAGCAGCGTTACGCCAAACGCGGACTCGCGGTCATCGGCATGTCGGTGGACGAAACCGGGCCGGCACCGGTGCGGCGCTTCGCGCGGGACCTGGGCGTGCGGTTCACGATCGCGATGGCCAACGACGAAGTTCTCGACGCCTACGGCCCGATTCGCTCGATCCCGACCACGTTCTTCATCAACCGCAAGGGCGAGATCGTTCGTCGCGTCGTCGGCTACATCGACGGCGAGACGATGGAAGGCTACGTGCAGGAAATTCTTCCCTAGCGGCATTCGCACCTCCCGTCCCGACCCGACGCCCGCCCCTCGTACCCCGGCGGGCGTCTCCTCATTCCGGGAATCCGCGCGTCGGAGCGATGACCGCTCCCTCGAAAACGCACCGGGCCCCGCGCGTCGCGCGAGGCCCGGCCGATCTCCTGATGGTGCCCGGGGCGAGATTTGAACTCGCACGGGTTTCCCCATACGCCCCTCAAACGTACGTGTCTACCAATTCCACCACCCGGGCACGGATGTTCTCCCGCGGGCCGCGCGTCAGCGCGAGCCGCCCGCCGGCGACGGCGCAGGCGCCCCGCCCGACGGAGCCGCCCCCGGCACCGGCGTCGCGCCCGGGGACGACGGGACCGCCGCCGGAGCCGACTGGGCCGCCTTGCGGGCCTGCTGCTGGATCAGGCTTCGCTTCGCGCCGCTGCTGACCGTCCCGGTCGTCATCTTGGCCAGCACCAGCGAGGTGACGAAGAACGTCACCCCCAGCCAGACGGTGGCCTTGGTGATGAAGTCCGTGGCCCCGCGGCCGCCGAAGACCGTCTGCGTTGCGCCGCCGAAAGCGCCGCCGGCGAGCCCGCCCCCCTGACCCGACTGGACGAGGACGACCGCGACGAGCGCGAGGCAGACGATGAGGTGAAGCGCGAGTACGACGCCGTACATGCCGACCTCTGGAGAGGGATTCCTGGTTCCGCGCCGCCGTGGCGCGGGAAGCGGGCGGAGAATCTAGCAGCCGTGCCGGAGGTCGTCAAAACCGCCGGCGACGTCCTCCGCGAGCGATCGGCGCCCCGCGGTCAGGCCCGGGACGAGGCGGCGGCCACGATCTTCCAGAAACCCGCCGCCTCCAGCGAGGCCCCTCCCACGAGCGCTCCATCGATCTCCTCCTCGGCGAACAGGGTCGCGGCGTTGCCGGCGTTGACGCTGCCGCCGTAGAGAATCGCGACCGCGTTCCCGGTTTCCGCCCCCACGACGCGGTCGAGCGTCGCGCGGATCACCCGGTGGGCCTCGCTCGCCTGTCCCGGCGTCGCCACCTTGCCGGTGCCGATGGCCCAGACGGGTTCGTAGGCGACGACCGTGGCGCGCGCCGCCTCCGGCGTCAGCCCCACGAAGGCAGCGGAGATCTGTCGGACCAGCACTTCGGCGGTGCGGCCGGACTCCCGCTCGTCCAGCAGCTCGCCCGTGCAGACGATCGGCATCAGCCCGTCGCGCTGCGCCGCGCGCAGCTTTCTCGCCACCTGCTCGTCGGTCTCGCCCATGGCGTGACGTCGTTCGCTGTGCCCGATCACGACGAAGCGGCAGCCCAGCGCCGCAAGCATCGGACAGGAAACCTCACCCGTGAACGCGCCGCGGGCTTCCCAGTGCGCGTTCTGCCCGCCGAGGTGCATGCCGCTGCCCTTGAGGGCCTCGCCCACGGCGGCGAGCGCCGTGAACGGCGGGCAGATCGCGACGGCGCACGCGGCGGAAACCGGATCGGCGGCGCGCAGCGCGATCAGCTCGCGGGCCAGCGCGGCCCCCTCGGCCGGCAGCAGGTTCATCTTCCAGTTGCCGGCGACGAGACGTGGCCGGCGCGGCCATGCGGCGGACATCAGGCCCCCTCGTTCTCGAGCGCGGCGACGCCCGGCAGCACCTTGCCCTCCAGGAACTCGAGCGACGCGCCTCCGCCCGTCGAGAGGTGCGAGAACTTCTCGCCGAGCCCGCTCTCCTGCACGGCAGCGACCGAGTCTCCTCCGCCGACCACGGTCACGGCCCCCTGCTCCTTCAGGCCGGCCATCGCCCGCGCGACGCCGAGCGTGCCCGCCGCGAAGGCCGGCACCTCGAAGATGCCCATCGGGCCGTTCCACACGACCGTTCGCGCGTCGCGCAGCCGTTCGGCGAAGAGCTTCACCGTCTCGGGCCCGATGTCCACGCCCATCTCATCCGCGGCCAGCGCGCTGATGGCCTTCGGCACACCCGGCGCCGTGCCGTCGGGCGCGGTCGAGGCGACGCAGTCCACCGGCAGCACCAGGTCCACTCCCTTCGCCTTCGCCTGCGCGAGCACGGCGCCCGCCGTCTCGAGCCGGTCGTCCTCGACGAGCGAGCGGCCGACGGGGAGCCCCTGCGCCTTGAGGAACGTGAACATCATCGCGCCCCCCACGAGCAGGCGGTCCACGCGTCCGAGCAGCGCGGTGAGCACGTCGATCTTGCCCGAGATCTTGGCGCCGCCGAGCACCGCCACGAACGGGCGCGCCGGGCGCTCGAGCGCCCTGCCGAGATACTCGAGCTCCTGCTGCATGAGGAACCCGGCGACGGCGGGCTTCAGGAACCGGGTCACGCCCTCGGTGGACGCGTGCGCCCGGTGCGCCGTGCCGAAAGCGTCGTTCACGTAGCTGTCGCCGAGCCGCGCGAGCTGCCCTGCGAAGGCCGGATCGTTCCTTTCCTCCTCGGGGTGAAAGCGCAGGTTCTCGAGCAGCAGCACACCGCCGTCCTGCAGCGCCCGCGACGCCTGTTCGGCGGCCGGTCCGACGCAGTCGTCGGCCCACGCCACCGGCTGGCGAAGCAACCGCTCGAGACGCGTCCTCACCGGCTTCAGGGAGTACTTCGGATCCGGTCCGCCCTTCGGGCGGCCGAGGTGCGAGATCAGCACGACCCGCGCGCCCTTCTGCAGCAGGTAGCGGATCGTCGGCAGCGCCGCGACGATGCGGGTGTCATCGGTCACCTCGTCGCCCCTCGTCGGGACGTTGAAGTCCACCCGAACGAGCACGCGCCTGCCGGCGCAGTCGAGATGCCGGACGGACTTCTTGGCGAACGCCGTGTTCGTGACGGCCATGGGCCTCACCTCCTCACGCCATCTTGAGCAGCGCGTCCACCACCCGGTTCGAGAAGCCCCACTCGTTGTCGTACCAGGACATCACCTTCACGAGATCGCCGTTCATGACGTTCGTGGACAGCGAATCGAAGACGCTGCTGGCGGCGTTGCCGATGACGTCGTTCGAGACGATCGGGTCCTCGCAGTACTCGAGGTAGCCCTTGAGGGCGCCCTGCGAGGCCGCCTTCATCGCGGCGTTGACCTCTTCCTTGGTCGTGGTCTTCTTCACCTTGACGACCAGGTCCACGAGCGAGCCGTCCTGCACGGGCACGCGCACGGCAAGGCCGTCCAGGCGGCCCTTGAGCTCGGGCAGCACCTCGCCGATCGCCTTGGCCGCCCCGGTCGAGGTGGGAATCATGTTCATCCCCGCGGCGCGCGCGCGGCGCAGGTCCTTGTGCGGCAGATCGAGGATGTTCTGGTCGTTCGTGTACGCGTGGATGGTGGTCATGAAGCCGTGCTCGATGCCGAAGGTGTCGTTGAGCACCTTGGCCACCGGCGCGAGGCAGTTCGTCGTGCACGAGCCGATGCTGAAGATCCGGTGCTTCGAGCGGTCGTACAGGCTGTCGTTGACGCCCATCACGAAGGTCAGCTCCGCCCCCTTGCTGGGCGCCGAAACGAGCACGGACTTCGCGCCCGCCGCCAGATGCACCGCCGCCTTCTCGCGGTCCGTGAACCTGCCGGTCGCCTCGAGCACGATGTCCACGCCGAGCGCGCCCCATGGCAGCTTCGAGGGGTCCTTCTCGGCGGTCACCGGAACGGCGGCCGAACCGAGGTGGAGCCGGCCGTCGGCCGACTGGCTCGGGATGCCGTGCCAGACCCGATGCACGGTGTCGAACTTGAGCAGGTGCTGGAGCGTGTTCGCGTCGGTGAGGTCGTTGACGTGCACGAATTCGATCGGTGACTTGCGGGCGACGGCGGCCCGGACCACGAGGCGTCCGATTCGACCGAAACCGTTGATGGCGACTTTGAGGGCCATGGAGCTCTCCTTGGGAGTGCGAGCGGCGGCCTGCCCGCTGCAGGGGACCTTGCCGGATGCGATTGCTGCGGTGCCGGGGAGCCGCGCGGCGGCGCGAGCCCGCTCCCGCCGGGCCGCGACGAAGGCGCCGGATCGAGCCGGTCGCACCCCGGGGAGACGGCGGGTCGCGCCGGGCCATGCGGCCCTTACGACGCCAGGGTCGGCAACGTGCTCGCGACCGCTGGCGGGCCGCGTTCACGGCGCCGGGATGAACGCGAGCGGACTATGCCCAAGCTCCGGCTCGAGGGTCAAGGGACGCCCCGGTTGCGCGGCGATCCAGGGACACGGCGGGTCGCCGGTCCCTCTCGCGGCCGCGAGGGCTACTCCGTCGAGTAGCGCAGCCGGTAGATTCCCGTGCCCTGCTCGTCCACGAACAGGAACAGCAGGCGCCGCCGGGAGCGTCCCCGTGCTTCCTCGCGCGGGTCGGCGTCCGGCGGGAGCGGAATGTCCCCTTCGTAGATCCAGACCTCGAACGGCCGCATGTCGCCGCCGAGTCCTTTCTGCTGCACGTCGGTGGGCTGGCGATCCTCGGTGTCGAGGATCTGCTGCAGCTGGCGCTCGAGCGTGGACTCGCCGGCGGGTATGACCTGCCGGAGGATCTCGGACGGTTCGCCGTAACGGATGTAGACGCGGCCCATGTCGCTGAACATTCCGCGCTCGAGGCCGGTCCGCGTGAAGTTGGCGTTCGCGTATCGGATTCGTGCGCGGAACGTCTCGAGCGCCTCGTTGAGCGCCGTCTCGGGGGTCGGATCGCGCCTTCGCCAGAACTCTTCGAGATAGGCTTCCTGTTCACCGGGATGCATGCGCACGAACTCCTCCTCGGCGCCCGACTCGAGCAGGAAATGCACCTCGTCGTTGGCCTCCGCGGCGCTGCGCAGCCAGGTGTCCGGCTGCCAGCCGATGCTGAACCGTTCGCGTCGCATCAGGGCCTTCGCATCGCCCTCCTGCCATGCCTTGAACTCGAGCTCGTAGCCCCCGGCGGGTTCGCCCGAGAGGTCGAACGACGCCTCGGCGTCGAGAAACCGTCCGGCGGTCGCGGTGCTCTCCCGCTGGGCGACGCCCCCGCCACGGGCGTCGTAGACGCGGGCCACCCAGTGCCAGGGACGCAGGTCGCCCGCACGTCCCCGCACCTCGAAGCCGGCGAGGAGTTCCTCGGCGAACAGGCCGTAGAGCCGGTCGGGATTCGGCACGCGTGTACGCCCCCCCCGCTCGAAGATCGCGCCCTGGGCCTCGCCCACGCGCGGCCAGAAGAATTCGATCTGCGAGGCGTCGCGGCCCTCCTGCGGCCGTGGCACCTCGAATTCCCCCGAGAGCTCGCCCTGCTCGTGCGGTTTTCCGGGGAGCAGCGCCGGTCGGTGCGAGTGAAGGTCCGTCAGCTTCGCGGTCACCCGGCACGGGCCGCTCGCGGCGGGAAAGCGCAGGACGAGCACGCGACCGATCCCACCCGCGCTGTCTCCCGGGAAGATGCGGAACTCGCGGGAGTCCTGCTGGACCCTGGCGCCGTATCTGCCCCGCACCCGGACTTCCGCGAGCAGCCTCGCCTCCCCCGAATCGTCGCGCGAGAGCTGCGCCAGCGTCGCCGGAGGCACGCGCAGGAGGATGTCGAGCGAAAGCCCGGAGCTGTCGGGTCGGACGCAGGTGTCGAGCGTGAAGCCGACCCGGCCGCCGATCCTCCACGGCGGGGGCCCTTCCATCCGTTCGGCGGCTCCCGCCGGCTCGCGCAGGGCGCACGCGAGCAGCAGCACGGCCGCAAACGCCGACCGGCGCGCTCCCGCAAGGAAGCGCGCCGGCCAGCGAGCGGATCGGGAGGGCGCCATGTTCACCGCGTGGTGGCGCCTCTAGAACTGGAACTTCAGCGAAAAGCGGTGCGCCGCGCCGAGGTCCTGCATGTCGGTGTAAGCATAGTCCACGTCGGCGACGCCGGCGACCGACACCGGGAAGTGGAATCCCACTCCGCCCGCGAGCGCCTCGGTGTCGTGGTTGATGTTGTAGCCGCCACGCACGAACAGGTAGCGGCGGAACGAATACTCCGCGCCGACGTTCATGCGCTCCGAGTTGTCCGGCGGGTGCGAGAACTCGAAGGAGCCGATCAGCTTCTGATCCGACGACGACATCAGTGTCGCCGAGGTGCCGACCCGGAAGATGCCCGGGATGCGCGCTTCACGATCGATGAACTTGATCTGCGAGCCGATGTTCTGGATCGCCATGCCGATCTTCATTCCCGCGGTGCCGACGTCGTAGAGCGTGCCGATGTCGAAGGACGTGGTCTGCTGGCTCAGGTCGGCGAGGCCTTCGTGGATGAAGTTCGCCGTCACGCCGGCGCTGAACTTGTCCGTGAACGACCGCGCGTAGGTGAAGCCGAAGGCCATCATGCCCGCGTCGAACGTGCGGCCCGTTCCGTACGGCTGGTACGCGGTGGTTTCTTCCATCGGCTGCATGGTCAGCGCTCGCGCGTGCAGGCCGAACGCGCCGGGGATCTTCTTCATGTGGAAGACGTACCCGACCTGGTCGAAGTTCATCTCGGCCGGCCAGTTCGCGTGGTTCAGCGACAGCTCCGAACGGTCCGCGTCAATGCGCGCGATGCCGGCGCAGTTGTAATACAGCGCGGTGGCATCGTCGGCCACGGCGACGAAGGCGCCGCCCATCGCCGCGCCGCGCGCGCCGACGCCGATCTTGAGGAACTGCCCGTCGAAGGTGCCCACCTTTTCGAAGATGTTGGCGGACAGCGCCAGTCCGGGCACCAACAAACCCGCCAGGCCCGCTGCCGCGATCAGTCTCTTCACGATTCTTCCTCCTTGCACTCGCCGCTAGCGGATGATGACGAACTTGCTGCGGTAGATGACGGAACCGCCCACTTCGACGGTGTACAGGTAGATTCCGCTCACCACGTCCTGGCCGTTCCTCGAGATGAGGTTCCAGCGGGCCTGGCCGTCGTCGGGCGTGTCCTGCTGCCGGTTGTACCCCGGGTGCTTCACGCCCTGGTCGTCGGTGGCCTCGCCGCGGACGGATTCGTTGACGGCGTCCTTGGCGCTCAACTCGGTCACGAGGTCGCCGGACACGGTGAAGATCTTGATGCGCCACTCCTCCCGGGGCAGGCCGTAGAAGTCGATGTGCGTGCCGGTGGGATCGGTGGCGTTCGGGGTCAGGTCCCAGGACGACGGGCGGTCCTTGATCAGCCGCGCGCCCCGGTACGGATTCGGCACCACCCAGACCTTCTTGCCGTTGTTCACGACGTCGGACCGGACCTGCGGCGTCACGCCTTCGGCTTCGACCGCGGCGCGACGACTGCCCAATTCGGTGATTCCGTCTCCGGAGCCGGTCGAGTCGAAGGCGGTCACGGAGTAGAAGTACAGGAAGCCGTTCTTCACTTCCCGGTCCACGTACCGATACCGGCCCACCGGGTACTTGATCCGCTCCGTGGTCGGACCGGTGGACTGCCCGTTCAGCCAGCCCGACGCGGTCTGGCACTCCGGCCAGCCCCTGCACAGCACCGTCGGGTCGGGATGGATCACGCTGCCGTTCTGACGGTTGAAAAGGTCGCCGTACTGAAGGCAGATGCGCTCGTAGGCGTTCTTCTGCGGCACGAAGACGAGGGGGCACAGCGTGTCGGCCGCGGTGCACACGCCGGCGGTGACGCTCTCGGGCGGGCACTGGCCGACCGATCGGTTCGACGGCGCATAGTCGAAGAGCCGGTACTCGGCGAGCAGCGTCCAGTCGTCCTCGGCCGGGCCGGCCGAGCCGACGGGTCGGAGCCAGTTCGAAACCTTCCAGACCCGGTAGCCGCGGAAATCGAACTGCGCCGACTTGGGGTCCACCGACGTCTCGGAGAGGTTGTCCCAGGCGACCGTCACCTGGCCGTCACCCGCAGGCGGGAAGCGGCGGTCCGGGTTGTCGGAGTAGTTGTAGCCGACGGACAGGTTCGTCGCCGGGCTCGGCGGCGGCGCCTCGGCCAGCCACGTCCGGTGGAAGAGGCCGATGCCCTTGGCGAAGTCGTACGCGCCGGTGCAGTAGTCGCAGTCCATGTCGAAGCACTCGTACTTGCGGTCTCCGACCAGCCGCTGGGCGATGTCGTGGCAGTCCTGAAGCGAGATGAGCTGCCCGGGGGGCGCCTTGACGCAGTACTCGCGGCCGTGGAAGTCGGGCACCGGAATCCACGGCGTCTGGTCGTACTTGCCCTCGAACGCGACCTGCGCGGCGTAGGCGTTCGCGAGTCCGGAGTAGGAGTCGAGCAGGGCCGGGGTGTCCTCGGCGCTCACCACCTTCGTCGTCGGATCGGCGGCGAGCGCGTAGGCGGCCAGGTAGCGCTGCAGGGAGCCGTCCTGCCACCGCGCCGGGGCGACGCCGATTCCCATGACGACGCTGATCATTCCGTTGTTCGGCCAGTGCCGCCACGGACCGATCGAGGAGTAGTCCGTGTAGTCGCCCTTCTGGTCGCCCGTCGGCAGGTTGATGAACCCGGTCTCCGGATCGATGTTCTCGCTGCCCGACATGAACTCGAAGCGCTGCTGGTCGATCGTCGGGTTGCCGCCCTGCTGGTACGGCGTGCCGCCCGTCCAGGATCGGAACGCACGGAAGCCGACCTTGGTGGGCCCGCTGATGCCGAGCGGATCGATGCTGTGGCTGATCAGGAAGATGCTGGGCGCGCCGGGCGTCTTGTTCTCGTCGCCGTCGTCGTCGGCCAGCGAGAAGCCCTGGATCCGGACCTTGAACTGCGGGCACAGCGGCTGGCCGTCAAAGTCGTCGCCCAGCGGCGCGTGCGAACTCGGTCCCTGGTAGCGGCCGTCGTCGAGCTTCGTCTTCACCCAGAAGTCGCCCTGCGGGTAGAACGGAATGTTGAAGTCGTCGGAGAAGTAGTCGGCCTTCTCGAGCGGACCGCAATCCATGTCGGAACGGAAGCCGACATAGACCGAGTCGAGTTCGTGGCCCGAGCGGTTGTAGATGTCCCACTGGACGATGTTGAAGTCGGTGTATCCGGGAATCGAGTAGGCCCACGCGGACTGGCGCGCTTCGAGCCCGAGCGGCACGTGGCGCTCGCTGGCGGCCGCCTGGATCGCCTGCTGCGTATCGTCGCGGATCACGCACGACCACATCATCTGACCGACCGCGCCGAAGTCCTCGTCAATGCGACCGTCGCCGTCGTTGTCGCGGCCGTCGAGGAAATCCTCGTCGATTCGCGGGTCCCCGGTCAGCGGGTCGATGTCCGTGTCGTCGTTGATGAACCGGCCGCCGTTGATGATGCCGTCGTACGAGCGGTACATCCGGTCCTCGGGATCGAGCGTCGCGGGCCGCCACTCGGTGTTCAGGCTCACGCGCCGCACCGCGGTCGGGTCGGAGGCGAGCGGATTCACGGCGGCCACCGCGAGCCCGAGGTAGTTCATGTACTCGATTCCCGACGGCCCCGGCCACTGGCAGGAGGGGTCGCTCGAGACGTTGGTGAACGGATTGCCCACCAGCCCGTAGTTCGTGACCTTCATGAACACGTTTCCGACCGTCAGCACGGCCCCGGGCCCGAAAATGTCGGGAATCGCCGCCGGACGCGCGCCCGGCTTGCCGCCCGGCGTGGCGTTCTGGTACGGACCGACCTGGTATTCCTTTTCGAGCTCGAGGAGATCCTGATACTCCGGATCGCCTTCGCGCATCCGGGCCAGCGCGGGCGTCGCCGCGGTCACGAGGGCGGCCAGCACGAGCGCCGCGCCCGCGATCCGGTGGGTGGTTCGGTTCATGTGTCTCTCGCTCCTTCGCGAAACCCGGTACTAGAAGGTGACGCTGATGCCCATGCGCACGGCGCGGCCTTCCTCGAAGACCCGCGGATCGCGGACCGGCACCCAGTCGAGAACGTTGTCGCCGTTGATGTCCTGCAGGTAGGCGCCGCCCGCACGACCCGTCTCGGTGTAGTAGATGGTGTAGTCGTCACCGGCCGCGTTGACGTAAGGGTTCGGGAACGCCCCCTGGCTGAGTCCGCTGATGTTCTTGGCGCTCAGGACGTTTCTCGCGTCCACGAACAACGTCACGTTCTGGCCCCAGACCCGGTAGAACTTGTCGCCGTCGATCGTCAGCCGCGACTCGGAAGGCAGGCGGCGCGAGTTGTTCAGCACCGGGTCGGGACGGCGATCGTTGCGGAACGCCGGCGTGAACGGGAAGCCGGAGCCGTACGACCACAGGAGCCGGAAGCCCCACTTGCCGGGATCGCGCACGGTGGCGTTGATGTTCACCGTGTTGCGCTGGTCCCAGTCGAGCGCCTGCTCGGAAATGGGCAGGTACAGCCGGCCGCCGTTGAAGAACTGCAGCGCCGAGTTCGGGTCCGACGCGACACCGGTGGCGATCGAGTAGGTGTAGCTGATGTCGGCCGAGAACTTGTGGCTGAAGGCCTTGGACAGGCTGGCCTCGAAGCCGCGCGCCGACGCGTAGTCGCCGTTGAAATACACGTTCACCAGGTTGCCGAACTCGTCGCGCTCCTGGCGCACGGTGATCAGGCCGTAGATGTCCTTGAAGAACACCGAGAACGTCCCCGAGATGTCCTTCGAGAACAGGTGCTGCACGCCGGCCTGGTAGGCGATGTTGGTTTCCGGCTCGAGGTCGGGATTGCCGCGGACGTTCACGGTCGAGTTGATGCCGCGGTTCTCGAAGATGTACGTGCGGGTCGGCGTCTGGTAGGTCCAGCCGTAGTGGAAGCTCAGCACATCCCGGTCCGAAACCGGGTAGGCGATGCCGAGGCGCGGGCTGAACTGCTGCTTGAAGCGCCGGCCGCTGCGCAGGTAGATGCTCTCGATCTGGTCGCCGGGCGAGAACAGGTCGAAGCGCACGCCGGCGTTGAGGACGAGGCCCTCGAACTCCCACCGGTCCTGCAGGTACGCGGCTCCTTCGGGGTTGTAGTTCACGAAGTCCGAGCGCGTGCCGCCCGGCAGGCCGTTGGATTCGGAGTTGGGCGAAAACAGCGAGAGGTTCTGGACCCGGTTGTACTTCGCCTCGATGCCGGTCTTCCACGTGTGCTGCTTCCAGCGGCGCGTGGAGAAGTCGGTCTTGAGGTTGTAGACGTTGGTCTGGCGCTTCAGGTACCGCGGGTAGTCGCCGTGCGTCGCGAAGTACGGGTTGTTCTCCGTTCCGAACACCGTGTTGCCGCTCCAGTAGAACGGGCTCTGGATGTCGTACTCCCAGGGCGCCTTGCGACCGACGGACGACAGGGTGTTGAACGTCAGGCTCGAAAGGCGGCTGGTCCACACGCTCTTGTCCGACACCTGGTTCGTCCACACCGCCGTGAGCTGCTGGAAACGGTCGTCCGTCGTCGGAATGTGGTCCGGCATGTTCACGTACTGGTAGGTCGAGTCGGTGCGGGTCGCCGACCATCCCCCGTAGCGCGGGGTCAGCCTGTCCGGCTGCCCGATCGCGCGCGTCGTGTCGTAGAGCACCTGCACGTAGCCGCGGCGGCTCCACATGTGGTTGTACGGCGTGCTGATCGTGCGGTTGTTGATCGTCTCGAAGGTGACCTTGTTCCGGGGATTCGCGCGGTAGGCGAGCTTGAAGTTCGTGTTGACCTGGTTGCTCTGCCGGTTGCCCACCTGGATGAAGTCGAGCAGCGTGCGCGTGGGCTTCGTCAGCGACGAGCGCAGGTACGTGTCCTGGAACGTGCCTTCGTAGGTCGCGAAGTAGGTGAGGTTCTTGATCGGCGTGGGCCCGCCGAAGCCGAAGGTGAACCGGTCGAAGTTGTCGAAGGTCTTGGTCGGGTCGCCGTAGCGGTCGGTGTCCCAGCGGACTTCCCCGCCGAACCGCTCGCCACCCTCCTTCGTGCTGACGCTGACGACGCCCGAGAGGGCGTTGCCGTACTCGGCGTCGAAACCGCCCGAGAGCACGTCGGTGCCGGCGACGGCCAGGCTCGCGATGCCGGCGTTGCCGCCGAACGCGGGATCGGTGGCCTCGACGCCGTCGAACTGGAACTTCACCTCGCCGCCCCGGCCGCCCCGGAAGTGCAGTTCCCCGCCCTGCGCGACGATGCCGGCCTTGGTCGCGATCGCCTGGCTCAGGTTGTCCACCGGGATCTCGCGCAGTTTCTCGGCCGAGATGCTGGCCTTCGTGCTGGACGACTTAGTGTCGATGCGCTTCTCGGCGCGAACCTCGATCTCGTCGATCTGCTTCACGACCTTCTGGGCGCCGACCGTGAAATGGACCGTCGAGGTCGCGCCGGCGTTGACCTGCACCTGCTGGATGACGGGGTCGTAGCCGGTCGCCATCATCTTGACCTGGTAGCTGCCGACCGCGACGCCGGGAATCGAGAAGTTGCCGTTCTCGTCGGTCATGGTCCCCAGCCGCGTGCCGAGGATGATCACGTTGGCGTAGGCGACGGGCTGACCCTTCTCGGTCACCTGCCCCGCGACCTTTCCGACCGCGGCGGCCGGCGCGCCGGCCGGAGCGGGAGTCGCCGGTCGGGCCGGAGTGCCGGTCGCGGGCTTCTGCTGGGCATGCGCGGGGAGCGCAAGCGCCAGCACGAACGCCGTGACCCACGAGGTCACGAGGATACGCCCGGCGTTAGTCAGCATGGGACTCGACCCTCATCGTGAAGACCACTTGACGGTTGTTGGAAAAATCCGCCACAAGGTGCCAACTCCGAAAGAATGTGTCAACGCATTTCCCGGGTTCAACTCGTTCGCGAGCCGCGGGTTCCACACGCGGAGCGGGAACCACGTTCGAGGCCGGCGGAGCCATTGAGTGACGTCGGCGCGGTAAGTAGGGTCGCGGCGGTCCATCTCCTGCCTGCGATCGGGGCACCCTGGGGACACGAACGTTTACCGTTCGCGGCGGTGCCCACCGCCCGGTCGCCACGTACTATCGAGAAGCCCCGGCCAAACGTCAACGAGTTTTTTCGTCGGGTCTGCCGGCGCCCGTTCCGCCGGATCAGAAGTCCCAGCGCACCTGACTCGAGACCCGCTGCCGCGTGCCGTGCGCCAGGGTCGGGTCGCCGAAATCGCTCTGGTGCCAGGCGAAGGTCCACGCGCCTTCGAAGCTCCACGAGGTGCCGCTCGGGTGCACGCCCAGCCCCATGCTCGCGGAGTTTCCCTTGAACTCGTTCTGGCGCACGAAGTCGTCCCGGTCCCACCAGCGGTAGCCGTAGCCCAACCGGCCCGTCAGCATGCTCGTGCACGCGTACTCCAGCCCCGCCCGAACGTCCCAGGCGAGCGACCTGGGCCCGAGTCCGGAAATCCATTCGTCGTACAGGTCCCTGGACCAGTGGAACTCGGCGCCCAGGAGGGTCTTCCTTCCCCGCAGCGAGGCGCCGACGCCATATCCCCAGGCGTACTCGCGGATTTCGTTGGCGACGACGCTGTCGGGCATCGCCAGCGAGTCGGCGTTCTGCCGGTAGTAGACCTGGTTGAGGAACCGGTTGAAGGAAGTCGGATCGCTGTTGTCCGGCGGGGTGATCCCGACCTTGCTCGCGCGAGTCCAGAAGCCGCCGCCCAGTTCGAGATTGCCCGCGGTGACGCGCACGCGGCTCCTGAGCGCGGATCCCTCCTCCTCGCGCTCGAGCAGCTTGCCGCGGCCGACGAGCGGGTCGGCGCCGACGCCAGCGGAGATCGTGAAATACCAGCTCTCCTCGGAGTTCGCCCGCCAGGCGCGTCCGTCCACGCCGTATTCGATCGCCTCGCCGAGCCGGCCGATGATCGAGGCCTGGCCGATCGTGTAGGGACGCTTCTCGCGCCGCTCGGCCGAGTAGCGGTCGGAGTTGTTCGAGCCTTTGATCCGCTGATCCACGGCGTCCATCCCCAGGGCCAGCACGGTGCCGGTCCCGAGCGCGTACGAGAGCCCTGCTCCGATTCCCGACGTGTTCACGCGGTACTCGTCGGGGACGAAGAAGACCGGCGTGGGCACGGTCGTGCCATCCAGGGACAGGAACTGGCCGTTCGGGTTCGTCGTGATCGTGCGGTACTGGTCGAGCTGATGCTCGCCGCCGAAGCGAAGACGCAGCGCGTAGCGCAGCCTGCCCCCGCCGAAGTAGGGAAACGCGCCGTTGAAGATCGGCATGATCTCCGGCAGGCCCACGGCCCGCCGCTGTTCGAGTCCGTCGGAATACGGCGCGTCCCTGCGAAGCGAGTTCAGCACGCCCACCGCGCCGTAGGCCGAGGCTTTGTGGTCCCTGTAGAAGGACTCGAACTGCAGGCTGGTCGTGCGGCCGGCGAGATGCTGGCGCTCACCGAAACCCGTGGGCATGCCGTGCACGTCCGAAGCGGAGCCGGCCGACGGCCGGATCTCCATGCTTCCGGTCGAGTCCTGGCCGAAGGCGCCGAGCGGGCTGTTCGCGAAGTCCCAGAGCGTGATCCGGTTGTCGCGATCGGGAATCACCAGCGAAAGTCCGCCCATGCCCTGCAGGCGCGGGCTGCGGGCCACGTCCGTCACGAGGTCGAGCGAGCGAAGCGCCGGATCGTAGAACTGGGCCCTCGCGGCTCCGGCCACGAGGGCGGCGGCAGCGAGGCCGAGGGCAAGCGCTTTCGTCAGAACCCTGCGTGACGGGCTCATGGCACTCCTTTCAACCGATGGACGCGAGGACGGACGTCACCGTGCGGACGGTGGACGGGCCCACCATCCGGTGAGGGTCACGCACGGTCAACGAACGGTGCGGAACAGGGAGCGGGATACTAGGGACGCGCGCGCGAGGGTGTCAACGGTGGAGTCGCGCGACCCCGTCGCCCGCGACGCGGACGCCCCGGGCCAGAGACACAGGGATGGCCTTCGAGCCAGAAACGCCAGCGACGATCGAGCCCGACCCGGATCCCGACGCGCACGCCCGCGACCACCCGCCTGCCCGTGCGCACGGGCGCGGCCGCGGTCACGCGCAGGGGGCCGTGCACCAGGTCGAGACCGCTGTGCTCGCGCGTCAGCCCGAGCGCCTTCGCGACGCAGCCCGGGCCGCGCATGAGACGTTCGGTTTCCCGGATTCCGCGCCGCTCCCGGGCCAGAGCCAGCCCTTCGAGCGGTTCCAGCGCCCGCACCAGGACCGCGGCCGCCGTGCCCGTTCGTCCGCAGACGATGTTCAGGCAGTGGTGCATTCCGTAGGTGAAGTAGACATACGCGTGGCCCGCGGGCCCGAACATCACCCGGGTGCGCGGCGTCTCGCCCCGAAAGGCGTGGCTCGCCGGGTCGCTTTCGCCGCGATACGCCTCGACCTCGACGATCCGGCCGGCGACGCGCTCGCGCCCGAGATCACACTCGAGCACCCGGCCGAGCAGCGCGCGCGCCACGACCACCGGATCGCGGGCGTAGAACGCGCGCGGCAGCGGCCGGGACGCGCGCCGCGACGTCAGTGCGCCTTCTCGGCGCCGACGCCGAGGCGGCGCAGCGGCTCCATCATGGACGCCTGGATCTCGGCGAGGCGTTCCGGAGTCCGCGCCTCGAAGCGCACGACGACGACCGGCTGCGTGTTGGACGCGCGCACCAGGCCCCAGCCGTCGCCGAACTCGACGCGCGCGCCGTCAATGTCGATCACCCGGTAGCGGCCGGCGAACTCCCGCTTCATCTCCTCGGGGATCTGGAACTTCCGCTCCTCGGGGCACTCGAGCCGGGTCTCGGGCGTGGAGCAGTACTGCGGCAGGCTGGCGACCAGCTCGTCGAGGCTCCGGCCGGTCGAGGCGACGTAGCGCAGCAGCCGCCCCGCCGCGAACAGCGCGTCGTCGAAGCCGAAGAAGCCCTCGTTGAAGAACATGTGCCCGCTCATCTCGCCCGCGATCGGGGCGCCGGTCTCGTGCAGCCGCTTCTTGATCAGCGAATGGCCGGTCTTCCACATCACGGGCCGGCCGCCGTGCGCGGCGATGTCCTCCGCCAGCGCCTGCGAGCACTTCACGTCGAAGATGATCTCGGCCCCGGGCACGCGGGCGAGCACGTCGCGCGCGAACAGCGCCAGCAGCTGGTCGCCCCAGACGATGCGTCCCGAGCCGGTGACCGCTCCGATGCGATCGGCATCGCCGTCGAATCCGATGCCGAAGTCGGCGCCCGTTTCCGCCACCTTCTTCTGCAGGTCCACGAGCAGCGCCGGGACCGTCGGGTCGGGCAGGTGGTTGGGAAACGTGCCGTCCAGCTCGGCGAACAGCGGGTGCACCGTGTGACCCATGCGCTCGAACACCTGCGGCACCACGGTGCCCGCGCAGCCGTTGCCGCAATCCATGACCACGCGCAGCCCCCGCGGGCTGCGGCAGCGCTCGATCAGCATCGCGCGGTACTCGTCGAGGATCGGCCGGTCCGACCAGCCTCCCTGCCCCAAGTCGAGATCGCCCGAAGCGATCCTCTCCCGCATCTGCTGGATCTCGGCGCCGTAGAGCGGCAGCTTCCGCTTCGTCATCTTGAAGCCGTTGAACTCCGGCGGATTGTGGCTGCCGGTGATCTGCATGCCTCCGTCAAGGCCGCGGGCGGCGACGGCGTAATAGAGCGCCGGCGTCGGCACCGTGCCGACGCGCTCGACGTGCAGCCCGGCGGCGAGCATGCCCCTCTCGGCCGCGGCGGCGAGCCGCACGCTGCTCGGCCGCACGTCGCGGCCGAGGGCGGCGCGTGCGCCGCCTTCGCGGCGCAGAATCGTCGCGAAGGCCCGCCCCACGGCTTCCGCCGTCTCGTCCGTCAGCTCGGTCGCGTGCAGTCCTCGAATGTCGTACTCGCGGAAGATGTGGCCGGGGATCATGCGTTCTCCTTGCTCGGCTGCTGGGCCTTGAGCCACGCGTCGATGAACGGATCGATGCCGCCGTCCAGCACCCCGTGCACGTCGCCGATCTTCGTCTCGGTGCGGTGATCGTTCGCCATCGTGTAGGGCTGCAGCACGTACGAACGGATCTGGCTGCCGAAGTCGATGTCCTTCTTCGGGCCGGCGAGCGCGTCGGTCTTGGCCCGGGCCTCCTGCTCCTTCAGCACGAACAGGCGCGCCATGAGGATCTTCATGGCCGCGTCCTTGTTGCGGTGCTGGCTGCGTTCGGCCTGCGACTGGACGACGATCCCGCTCGGCAGGTGCGTGATGCGGACCGCGGACTCCGTCTTGTTGACGTGCTGGCCGCCCGCGCCGCCGGCGCGCATGGTGTCGATGCGCAAATCGCCGGGCGCGATCTCGACCTTGATGGTGTCGTCCAGCATCGGCAGCACCGAAATGCTGGAGAACGAGGTGTGCCGGCGCGCGTTCGCGTCGTAGGGCGAGATGCGGACCAGACGGTGCACGCCCGACTCGGCCTTGAGATAGCCGTAGGCGTATTCGCCGTCGATCGCGAGTGTCGCGTCCTTGATGCCCGCCTCGTCACCGGCCTGGTAGTCGAGGATCGAGACCGGGTAGCCCCGACGCTCGGCCCAGCGCTGGTACATGCGCATGAGCATTTCGGCCCAGTCCTGCGACTCGGTGCCGCCGGCGCCGGGATGGATGATCACGATCGCGCCGAGCTGGTCGTGCGGGCCCGAGAGCAGGCTGCGGGTTTCGAGGTCCGCGACCTGCGCCTCGAGCGCCCCGAGTTCCTTCTCGACCTCGCCGAGCATCGCCTCGTCGCCCTCGGCCTCGGCCAGTTCCAGCAACTCGGAGAGATTGCGTTGCGCCGAATCGCGCCCGCCCCAGTCGTCCAGCGTGCGCTTGGCCGTCTTGAGGCGCGCGACGACCTTCTGCGCGTCCTCGGGCCGGTCCCAGAAGCCGGGCTCGGCCATCTTCGCCTCGAAGGCGGTCACGTCGCGCGCGCAGCCCTCGACGTCAAAGGTACCTCCGCAGCCCCGCGAGACGGTCGCGGGTCTGCTCGAGGCGCTTGCGCAGTTCGGCGGAGGTCAGCATGGCTCGTGGGTCCGGGAAGGAGTGCGCGGGTGTCGCGGGCGATGCACCTTAGCGAAGAACCCGCGCCGCGAAAAGCGGACCGCACGCGGCGGCTCAGTCCCCGCTGTCGTCCCCGCCGCCGCCTTCGCCCTCGCGCAGGCCCCGCTCGGCCGCCTTCGCGCACTCGCGACCGAGCGGAGTGCCGCTCGAGCGCCCGAGCGCTCCCGCCACCTCGAACAGTTCCCGCCGCCGCGCGCCTTCCGCGAGCGAGGCGAGGTTGAGCGCGGCGTTGGCCGCGGCCGCACGTCCGGCCCCGAGTCCGCTCGAGCGGCCCCGGGCGAGCGCGCGCTCGTAGGTGTTCCCCGCTTCGAACTCCCGCTCGAGCGCGAGCAGGCAGTGCCCGGCGCTGGCCAGGGCCATCGCCGCCATCGCGTCCGCTTCCGGGTCGTGACGCTCGCGCAGTCTCGCGCCCGCCTCGCGGAATCGTTCCAGCGCGCGTTCGTGCCGGCCGGCCTGCCGGTCGAGGTGGCCGGCGAGCAGCAACGCGTCGAGTCCGATTCGCTCGCCCACCGGCGTGCCGCTCGAGAAGGCGGTCGCCGCGATTCCCTCCAGCTCGCCGCGAGCCCCCTTCGCATCGCCCGCGTGCAGTCGCCCGAAGGCGCGCGCGTAGGCCGCCGCGGCCGACAGCGCCCTGCCCGTCGGGGTGGCGATGGTCGCGCTGAAGGCCTCGGCTTCGGCCGCGAGCCGGCCCGCCTCCTCCCAGCGATCGAGTCCGCACAGCACCCGGTGCAGCGTGCACGCGGCCTGCGCCGCAAGCTCGCGCACCGACGCCTCGGCATGCCCGCGGCCCCGCGCGAACGCGGCCGCGAGATGCTGCGCGGCGGCCTCGCGCTCGCCGGCTTCGCCCAGCGACTGTCCGATGCGCATGCCGGCCAGCACTTCGAAACGTTCCCGCGCGTCCGGCTCGCAGTCCGCCGCCAGCGCCTGCGCCTCGCGGTAGTGCGGAAGCGACTCGGCGTGCCGGCCCGCGGCGAGCGCCTGCTCGCCGAGGCCGATGGCCGCCTGCGCCGCGGCGAGCGCGCCGTCGGCGAGCCCGCAGGCGCGGCCGAGTTCGATCGCGCGTCGGTAGTGGCGCGCGGCGTCCGATTCCCCGAGCAGCCCCTCGCGCTCGGCCATCGAGGCCAGGGCGAGCGCCGCCTTGGCCGACGCCATGAGCCCGAGCGGCGTGCCGCCGGGCTCGGTGATGCGGCCGACGTCCTCGAGCCGCTCGCGCGCACGCGCCGCGTCCCCGCGGCGTGCGTAGAGGTGGCCGAGGTTGAAGGCGGCGAGTCCGGCGGGATCCCAGCCGCTCGGGTGCGCCGCGCGGGAACCCAGTTCGATCGCGCGCTCCCAGACGAGCGCCGCGCCCTCGTCGTCGCCGGTTTCGCTGTGCAGCAGCCCGAGGTTGAAGGCCGCCTGCGTCAGCATGCCCAGCAGCAGCGGTCCCTCCGCGTCCCCTCCGAGCGAGAGCGCCTCCTCGTAGCGTCGGCGCGCCCCCGCCAGGTCGCCCGATTCCTGATCGAGGATCGCGAGGCGCGAAAGCGCGCCGGCCCGGCGCTGGCGCCCGGTCGGATCCGGCACGCGGAACGATCGCTCGATCGCCCGGCGCAGGTGGGCCGCGGCCTCGTCGCTCTCGCCGATCGCGCGCAGCCGCTCGCCCAGGTGCAGGGACGCCTCCATCACCATGACGTCGCCCGCCGCCCCGGGCAGCCGTTCGCAGAGCGCCAGCGCCGCGCGCAGCTTGCCGAGCCGCACCTCCGGAGAACGCTCCGCCAGCGCGAGCGCCAGGGCGGACGCGGCGTCCTGCGCGGGCCCATCCTCCGCCCCGGCGGGCCGCGGCCCGCCGGGCGCCGGCCGGCCGAACGCGCGCCGGGCCCACGCGCTCAGGCGCGCGCGCAGGCGGGCGAGGGGGCCGGAGCGGGTCGCGGGCTCGTGCATGGCTCAATCTTCTCACCACCCCCGGGGGCGGCGAAACCCCCGGCCGGCGCCCTCTTCTAATTGAGGCGGCCCGACCGCGCCTGCCGGAGCCGCTCGAGGGCCTCGGCCGCCGCGGTCGCCAGCGCGGACTCGCTGCCGCGGTTGTCGATCACCTCGTCGGCGGCGGCCGCGAAGGACGCGTTCGTCCGCTGGGCCGCGAGCCGGCGCCTGGCTTCGGCCTCGCTCCAGCCGCGTGCGCGCACCAGCCGCTCGACCTGCGCCTCCTCGGGCGCGACGACCGCGATCACCGCGTCGCACTCGCGCTCGAACGCCCAGTCGAGCATCAGCGCGGCGTCGATCACGACCGGCCCGCGGTGACCCTCGGCGGGCAGGGCCGCGAGCCGATCGCGCAGCCGGCGCAGGATGCGCGGGTGCACGAGGCCGTTCAGCCACTCGAGCGCGCGCGCGTCGGCGAACACGCGTGCGGCGACGAGGCGGCGATTGAGCCGGCCGTCGTCGAGGTAGACCGCCGGGCCGAACTCGCTCAGCATTTCCTCGCGCACCGCCGGATCGGTATCGGTGACCTCGTGCCCGATGCGGTCGGCGTCGAGCACGAGCGCGCCGCGCGCCGCGAGCGCCGCGGCGACGGTGCTCTTGCCGCTGCCGGCGCGGCCGACGAGGCCGACGATGAGCAGTCCGTCGGAAGCCGGCGCGCGGCGGGGCCGCCCGGGTTGCCGGGACTCCGGGGCGTGCGTCATGGCGTCCCCGTTCCCCGGGCCGGGGCGTTCGCGGGACCGCGACCGCCACGGCCCGACGGGGCGGCGTCCGCGGTCAGTGCACGTCGTACCACGTCGCACCCCGCCCGAGCGAAACCGTGAGCGGCACCGAGAGCTCGAAGCAGCCTTCCATTTCGCGCCGGACCAGCGCCCCGACGCGCTCGGCCGCGGCGGCCGGCGCTTCGATCAGCAGCTCGTCGTGCACCTGCAGCAGCAGCCGGGCGCCCGTGCCGCTGCGGCCGAGCGCGGCGTGCACGCGCAGCATCGCCAGCTTGACGAGGTCGGCCGCCGATCCCTGGATCGGCGTGTTGATGGCGACGCGCTCGGCCATCGAGCGCTCCATGCCGCCGCCGCGCAACTGCGGCAGCCAGCGGCGGCGGCCCAGCAGCGTCTGGACATAGCCCCGCTCGCGCGCCTCCTCGAGCGTGCGGTCGAGGTAGCGGCGCACGCCCGCGTAGGCGGTGAAGTAGCCGTCGATGAATTCCTTCGCCTCCTTGAGCTCGATGCCCATCTGCTGCGCGAGGCTGCGCGAGCCCATGCCGTACATGACGCCGAAGTTGACGACCTTGGCGCGCGAGCGCAGCTCCGCCGGAACTTCGCCGGCGACCTTGAAGATGCGGCGGGCGGTCGCGGCGTGCACGTCCTCGCCGGCGCGGAACGCCTCGAGCAGGCCGGGATCACCCGAGAGATGCGCCATGACGCGCAGCTCGATCTGCGAATAGTCGGCGCCGACGAGCTCGCAACCGGGCGCCGCGACGAACGCGCGCCGGATCGCGCGGCCGAGGGGCGTGCGGATGGGAATGTTCTGCAGATTCGGGTCGAGCGAAGCGAGCCGCCCGGTGGCGGCGCCGGTCTGCTCGAAGGTCGTGTGCACGCGACCGTCGGCCGGGTCCACCGCCAGCGGCAGGGCGTCGAGATAGGTGGACTTGAGCTTGGCGAGCGCGCGCCACTCGAGCAGCAGGCGCGGAAAGTCGTGGCTCGCCGCCAGGCCCTCGAGCACTTCGGAGTCCGTGGACCAGCCGGTCTTGGTCCGCTTGCTCGCCGGCAGCTTCAGCTTCTCGAACAGCAGCCGGCCGAGCTGCGGCCCGCTCGCGAGGTTGATGGGCTCACCGGCCAGCTCGTGCAGTTTCGCCTCCAGCTCCGCGATCCCGGCCGCGGCGGAAGCCGACTGCGTGGCGAGCACGCCGGCGTCGAGTGCGATGCCGGCGCTCTCCATCGCCACCAGAACCTCGATGAGCGGGTGCTCGAGCTTCTCGTAGAGCGACCACTGCTCGCGGGCCTCGAGCTGGGCGCGCAGCGCGTCGGCGAGCGGGAAGCAGGCGGCCGCGCGGCGTTCGGCTGCGTCCGCGACGACGCCGACCGGCAGCGCCCCCGGCCCGGTGCGGGCGCGCCCGCGCGCCGCCGGTTCGAGCGGCGCCAGCTCGACGCCGAGCACGTCGCGCGCCAGCGCCTCGAGCGAGTGCTCGCGCGCCGGGTCGCAAAGGAACGAGCCGAGGTGCAGATCGAACACCCCGCCCGCGAGCGGCAGCTGGTGGGCGGCCAGCACGTGCGTGTCGCGCTTCAGGTCGTGCGCGACCTTGCCGGCCGTGGCGTCGGCGAACAGCATCCCCAGCCACGACCGGGCCTGCGCGAGCGTGAAGTTGGGGCCGGCCTCGTGCGCGAGCGGCAGGTAGGCCGTCCGGCCGTCGCGCGAAGCGAGCGCGATTCCGACCAGGGCGGCGTGTCGCGCGGCGTCGCCGGTGAAGACCGGTACGACCGCGACGCCGTGCAGCCCGCGCGCGCGGACTTCGTGCACCTTCGCCTCGAGGGCGGCGAGCGAGACACCGCCGTCCGCCTCGGCGGCGGCGGTGAACAGGTCGCCCTGCGCGGCGCGCACAAGCACCGCCGGCAGCGGCGTCGCGGGCGGCGCGATGCCGGGACGGCCGAACTCCGCGGCGAGCGAAGCCGGCCCCGGCGGCGGCTCCTCGCGCTGCTCGGCGGCCGTGCCGCGTCGCCCGGCCGGACGCGCCGCGACCGGCGCCCCCGCCTCCCCGTCCGCGACCCCCTGCTCGCGCGCGACCGCCTCGAGCCGGCGCACCTCCCAGTGCTGCGCGAACGCCAGCAGCTCGTCGCGCCGGATGGGCGCGACGGCGAGCTCGTCGAGCGTGAGGCCGAGGTCGAGGTCCGTGCGGATGGTCGCGAGTTCGCGCGACAGCAGCGCCAGCTCGCGGTTCGCCTCGAGCCGGGCCTTGAGCGCCGGCTTCGTCACCTCGGCGAGCCGCCCGTAGAGTTCCTCGAGCGAACCGAAGCGGCCCAGCAGCTCCACCGCGGTCTTCTCGCCGACGCCGGGCACGCCCGGGATGTTGTCCGACGAGTCGCCCATCAGCGCGAGCACGTCGCGAATGCGCTCGGGACCCACCCCCCACCGGGCCCGCACCTCGTCGGCCGTCATCGCCTTCAGGTCGTCGCCCTTGCCCTGGGGCGCGAGCACGAGCACGCGGTCGTTCACGAGCTGCAGCATGTCCTTGTCGCCCGTCACGAGCACCACGTCGTAACCGGCCGCCGCGCCGGCGCGCGCGAGCGTCCCCATCACGTCGTCCGCCTCCATGCCCGACTGCTCGATCACCGGCAGGCCGATGGCCCGCGCGAGATGTTCGATCGGGTCGAGCTGCGAGTGCAGATCGTCCGGCATGGGCGGCCGGTGGGCCTTGTACTCCGGGTAGAGCTCGTGGCGGAACGTGGGGCCGGGACCGTCCCACGCGAGCGCCCACAGGTCGGGGCTCAGCTCGCGCCGGAGCTTGAGCGCGGTGTTCGCGAAGCCGAAGATGGCCGACGTGTTTTCGCCGCGGCTGTTGCGCAGCGGCCGGCCGATGAACGCGTAGTAGGCACGGTAGACGAGACCGAGCGCGTCGAGGACGACGAGGCGGGGCATGGCGTGGGACTCTCGCCGCCGGGATGGCGGGGCGTCAACCGGCCGCGTTCGCGGTCGGCCGGGCCGCCCCCCGGCGCGCCCGGTCCCCGGAGGCGAGGCGGCGGTGCGCGCCGCGCCGGCACCGCGGGCGCGGCGGTACTACCCGAGGCGCTTCGCCACCAGCAGGCGGTTCGTGCCGCGCCCGGGTCTCGCGCCCAGCGCGAGCAGCGTCCGGTCCATGGCCAGCAGCAGGCCGGGGAACCGGTTCAGGAACCGCCAGAAGCCGAGGTGGCGGTTCAGCAGCACGTGGGTGGGCACGAGCGGCGCGAGCTCGAAGCGCGCGCCGCTCGCATCGAGCACGGCGCGGTAGCGTTCGAGCGGCCGCATCTTGTTGTGCTCGGCGAGGCCCGCCGGCGCGCTGAAGAGATCGGTGACGAGCAGCGCTCCGCCGGAAGCCACCGCGCGCGCGAGGCGGGTCAACGCGGACTCCCACCTCGCGTCGTCGGTGACGTGATAGAGCACGTCGAAGACGTTGACGAGGTCGTAGGTGCCCTCGATCTCGGCTTCACCGACGTCCGCGAGCACGAAGCGCGCGTCCGGGTAGGCCGCTCGCAGCTTCGCGATGCTGGTCGGCGCGATGTCGAGCCCCGTGTAGTTCGCGCCGCGGCCGGTGTAGTAGGCGGTCCAGAAGCCGGTGCCGCAGCCGACGTCGAGCACCCGCTTCCCTCTCGGATCGAGCCCGGCGCCGGCGAGCGCGCCGTCGAGCACCTGGCGGCGCAGCGCGTAGCAGGCGCGGTTGTAGGCGAGCGACAGCCCGGGCTCGCCGGTGCCGCGCAGGTCGAACTGCTCCGCGAGCGTCCGCTCCCAGTACTCGGCCGGCCGGTAGGTCATCGGCTCCGCCGGTACAGGCGGTGCTTCGCGACGTAGCGCGCGACCGCGTCGGGCACGAGGTAGCGCAGCGACCGGCCGCGCGCGGCCACGGTCCGCAGGGCGCTCGAGGACACCTCGAGGGCCGGGTTCGAGAGCCGGCGCACTCCCCGCCCGCGCGTCGCGGCGCGCGAGTCCCGCGGCGGCTTCACGCCGGGCCGCAGCGCCACCACCAGGGTCGCGAGGGCCGCGATCTCGTCCGGCCGCGCCCACGAGTCGAACGTCGCGTACATGTCGGCGCCCATCAGCAGGAACAGCCGGGCGCGCGGGTGCGCGCGCGCGATCGCCGCAAGGGTGTCGGCGGTGTACGACGGGCCCGCGCGCCGGGTCTCGATCGTGGACAGCGCGAATGCCGGGTTGCCGCGCACGGCGGCGCGCGTCATGGCGAGGCGATGCGCGACGCTCGCGCGCGCGGCCGACTTGTGCGGCGGCGTGCCGGCGGGAACGAACAGCACGCGATCGAGCCGCAACTCCTCGCGGGCCCGTTCGGCGAGCGCGAGGTGGCCGACGTGCGGGGGATCGAAGGTTCCGCCGAACACTCCCAGCCGGCGGACTCCGGCGAGCCGCGGGCGTCGCGCCGCGGTCACGGCGTTCCCGAGATCCCGCCGGTCGAGCTGGGCGTCACGGGCGCCGGGGTCTGCGAGGGCTCGATCATCCGGTGCCGCTTCCCCCGCCGATCGCCCTCGGCGGGCCACTTCTCGACCTTGCGCAGCGCCTTGCCGGCCTGCTCGCCGAGCGGCTTGCCGGCGAAGTCGGTGACGAGGCCGCGCAGCACGGTCAGCGCGCTGTCCTTCTGGCCGAGCCGCGCGTCGGCGAGCGCGAGGCCGATGAGCGCGTCGCCGTACAGGGGGGTGTCCGAGTACTGCTCGATGACGCTGCGGAAGTACAGCTTGGCCGGCGCGTAGTACGCCTGCTTGAGGTACAGGTCGCCGGTTCGCCACAGCTTGCGCGCGAGTCGCGCGCGGCATTCGCCGATGCGTTCGCGCGCGAGGGACGTGTACGGGCTCGCCGGCCAGCTCTTCTCGAACTCCTGCCACTGCCCGAGCGCCTTGAGCGTGAACTCCTGGTCGAAGTCCGACTTGCGCGACTGGCCGAACAGCGCCTCGCCGAGCTGGTAGGAGGCCGACGACGCGCTGTCGCTTTCGGGGTACTCACGCAGCACGCGCTCGAACTGGACCTGCGCGTTCGCCCAGTCCCGCTGGCGCAGGTAGGTCAGGCCGAGCAGGTAGACCGCCTCGTCGATGTCCGCGTTGCCGGCGCCGGACTGCGCGTAGGACGAGAGCACCTGGGCGGCGAGCGTGTAGTCGCCCTTGTCGTAGAGCTGGCGTGCCAGCGGCAGGCGGCTCGCGTCGTTCATGATCTGCGGCACGACAGCGGCGCCGCAGCCGGCCAGCAGCGCCGCGAACACGGCCCCCGCGAGCGCGGTGCGAACGGAACGAAACACCCGACCTCCCTCCGGGGAGCGAAGCGAACCGCCGCTCACGGCCGGTTCTGGAAGAACAAGGCGACCAGCCCGCCGACGACCGCCACGACCAGCACCGGTTCGAACACCTTGTCCACGTTCCGCGACGGCGGCGTGTCCTTGAGTTCGGGGCGCTGCGGGTCCTCGACCAGCGCGACCTGCGAGCGGCTGAAGCGGTCCACGAAGTTCTGCGCGAAACGGTTGCTCCACAGCACGCGCGAGCCCACGGGCTCCCGCAGGCCGAGCGTGCCCTGCACCAGCACCTGCCGCTCGATCTTCACCCGTCCCGGCAGGAAGCCCACGAGCCGCAGGTAGGTGACCTTCACCGAGGCGAGCGTGTACTCGACGATCGGGTCGCCCGCTCCGGCGAAAAGCGTCGCGAGGCTGTCGTCGGGGATCGGCGTGCGGCGGATCACGACCTGCAGCCCGCGGCGCGTGAGCTGCTCGACGAGTGCGTCCTCGATCAGGAAGTTCAGCGAGTGGTCGTGCGTGGGCGCGACGACGACGCGCACGCCGGACTCGAGCGGGGCGCCCGCGAGACCCGCCGAGATGGCGCTGTCGGCGACGAAGCCGGCGAGCTGCAGGTTCGTGTACGGCACACGCGGGCCGCGCGAGCGCACCACGGGATCGAGGTACGGGTTCGCGACCGCGAGCGCGGAGTCCGCGGGCGCCTTGGGCCCGCTGGCGTACCGGAACCGCTTCGCATCGGCGGCCGTCGCGACGGCCCCGAGAGCCAGCGCCGCGAACAGCAGGGCAGCCAGGCGTGCACGCATCCGGAAGGTCCCCTTCAGCACGGCAGGATGTTGAGCGCGGGCTCGGCAGGCCGCTCCACCCGCGCGAACAGATCGTAGGCGGCCGCCCCGGTGACGCGCACCGTCGCGAGCTGCCCTGGAACGAGGTTCTCCCCCTCCACCACCACTCCACCGTCCACTTCGAAGGCCGAGCCCGCCGTGCGGGCGGCCCACTGCGAAGGCCCCCCGCGCCCGGTCCCGGGCGCGGGACCGTCCACCATCACCGTCAGCCGCTCGCCGATGCGGCGCGTCAGCCGGTCGTGCGAAAGGCGCTGCTGCAGCGCGAGCAGCCGCGCCCGCCGCGAGCGCCGGGTCGCGTACGGGACGCGCGGTTCCATGGCGTGCGAGGGCGTTTCCGGCTCGCGTTCGTAGCCGAACACCACGAGGTTGTCGAACGGCTCCTCCTCGACGTAGCGCAGGAGGGTCTCGAAGTGCTCGGTCGTTTCGCCGGGGAAGCCTACGATGAAGTTGGTGCGGAACGCCACGCCCGGAATGCCCCGCTTGATCCTCCGCACCAGCTCGCGGGTCTGGGTTTCGGTCATGGCGCGGCCCATCCGGCGCAGCAGGTCCTGCGCGATGTGCTGGAGCGGCATGTCCACGTACGGCACGACCCGCCGCGCGTTCGCCCAGGTCGAGATCAGCCGGTCGTCCCAGAGCCGCGGGTAGGTGTACTGGACCCGGATCCAGTGGAGCCCCTCCACCGCGTCGAGGGCGGCGAGCAGTTCGGCGAGCGCCGGCCGGCCGGGCAGGTCGGTGCCGTAACCGGTCGTGTCCTGGCCGATCAGGTTCAGCTCCCGGACGCCGAGGGCGGCGAGTTGTTCCGCTTCGGCGACCAGCGACTCGATCGTGCGGCTCTTCTGGTCTCCGCGCAGGCGCGGGATGATGCAGAACGTGCAGCGGTGGTCGCAGCCCTCGCTGATCTTGAGGTAGGCGATGTGGCGCGGGGTGCTGAGCGCCCGCGGCGTCAGCTGGTCCACGGCGCCGCCCGGATACGAGGTGTCGACGATCCGCTCGCGCGAGCCGCTCAGGCAATGGCGCGCCGCCGAGACGATGTCCTTCCAGTGGCCGGTGCCGAGCACCGCGTCCACTCCGGGGAACTCCTCGAGCAGCGAAGCGCCCGCGCGCTGGGCGAGGCAGCCGGTGACGATCAGCGCCCGCAGCCGCCCGGACGCCTTGAGCTCGGCCACGCGGGCGATCGCGTCCTTCGATTCGCGAACCGCGCTCTGCAGGAACGCGCAGGTGTTGACGACCGCGACGTCGGCCTCGGCCACGTCGGCGACGGTGCGGAAGCCGTCCTGCACGAGCGCGCCGAGCATGTGTTCGGAGTCCACCGTGTTCTTCGGGCAGCCCAGGGTCACGAACGCGAGCGCCGGCGCTCCGGCGCGGCCGGACTTCGTCACTCGAACCCCTTCTGCTGCAGCCAGTGCTGGTCCACCAGCACGTCGCGCGCCTTGCTGCCGTTGAACGGTCCCACCACCCCGAGCTGCTCGAGCTGGTCCATCAGCCGGCCCGCGCGCGAGTAGCCCACCTTGAGGCGCCGCTGCAGCAGCGAGGTGGAACCCTGGTTGTGCATGACCACGAGGCGCGCCGCCTCGGGCACGAGCTCGTCGTCCATGAATCCGTCGCCTTCCTCCTCCTCCTCCTCGTCCAGCGGCGCGTTCACGTCGGTCGCCAGCGGCGGGGGTGGCGGGGCTGCGAGCGCGGCGGCCTTGGCCCTCCAGAAATCCACGACGCGCGCCGTCTCCTCCTCGGAAACGAAACCGCCGTGCACGCGCACGGGCTCGGACTTGCCCATCGGCAGGAACAGCATGTCCCCCATGCCGAGCAGGTTCTCGGCGCCGTTCATGTCGAGCACGGTCCGCGAATCGGTCTTCGAGGCGACGCGGAAGGCGATGCGCGACGGGAAGTTCGCCTTGATGACGCCGGTGATGACGTCCACCGAGGGGCGCTGCGTGGCGAGCACGAGGTGGATGCCGACGGCGCGGGCCATCTGCGCGAGCCGCGCGATCGGCTCCTCGATCTCGGCCGGGGCGGTGAGCATCAGGTCGGCCAGCTCGTCGATGATGACGACCACGTAGCCGAGCCGCTGCGGCGGGCGCTGCCCGTTCTCGGGCGGCGGCAGCTTTCCCTCGGCGACGCGCTCGTTGTAGGTGTCGATGTTCCGCGCGCCGCAGCCCGCCAGCAGCTTGTAGCGCGTCTCCATCTCGCCGACCATCTTGCGCAGCGTCTTCGAGGCCACCTTCGCGTCGGTCACGACCGGCCAGACCAGGTGCGGCACGCCGTTGAACATGGACAGCTCGACCATCTTCGGGTCGATCATCACCAGTTGCAGCGACGACGGGTCGTGCTGGAAGAGCAGGCCGGTGATGACCGAGTTCAGGCACACGCTCTTGCCCGCGCCGGTCGAGCCCGCGACCAGCACGTGCGGCATCCGGGTCAGGTCGGCCACGAACGGCTGACCGTTCACATCCACGCCCAGCGGCACCTTGAGCGCCGCGTCGCTCTGGTCGTACGCCTGCGAGGAGAGCACCTCGCGCAGATACACCGTCCGCCGCCTCGGGTTCGGGATTTCCACCCCGACGGTGCCCTTGCCCGGGAGCGGGGCGATGACGCGAATGCGGCTGGCCCGCAGCGCCAGCGCCAGGTCGTCCTCGAGCGCCACGATCGAGTTCACCTTGACGCCCGCCGCGGGTTCGAACTCGAACATCGTCACGACCGGACCCGGATGGATCTCGGTCACGCGGCCCTGGATGCCGAAGTCCCCGAGCTTGGAGACGAGCAGGTTGGCCTGCGCGGTCAGGTCGGCGGCCGTCACCAGATCCTCGGGCTGCTTCGGCAGCTCGAGCAGGCTGAGCGGCGGCAGCGCCTCGGTCGGCGCGGGTCCGGTCGGGCGCTCGGCCTCGAGCGGCCGCGGCCTGGGCGCCACCGCCTTCTTGATGACGGGCGGCGGTGCAGGAAGCTCGAGCTGCGTCGCGGCGGCAGCCGGCACCGCAGGCGCGGACGCGGGCGTGTCGATCTTCGGCGCGGGCGCGGACGAGGCGGTGACCTCGGCGCCGCCGGCCGTCTTCGACCTGCGGCCGCGCGCCTCCCGGGCGCCGCTCTTCGCGGCGCGGCGCGCGGACTCGGCGCGGGCGTCGCGCCAGCGGGTGAATGCGCCGCCGATCCCGCCGGCGAGGCCGCGGGCCGGGCTCAGCACCAGTCCGTGCGCGAGCCGCCCGATCCAGTGAAAGCCCATCTCGCTCGCCGCCAGCACGGAGAGCAGGAGCAACGCGCCGGCCGTGATCCAGGAGCCCATGTGCCCGAGCGAAGCCTGCAGCGCGAGCGCCCCCGCGAGCCCCCACGCTCCCGCCCAGGTCCAGCGGTCGAGCCCGGCGAGGCCGAAGAGAGCGCAGATCTCGAAGACCAGCAGCACGCCCATCGCGCTCGTGGCGACGAGCGGCGGCGCGGGCCGGTTGCGAAGCCGGTTCCAGCTCCACACCAGCGCGAGCAGCGGCACTCCGAACGCCGCGGCGCGCCCGAAGATCCAGACGAGCCCGTAGGCGAGCGCCGCGCCCACCGGACCGCAGGCGTTCGCGGTCCGCCACGGGGCCTCGCCCTCGAGCGGGACATGGAAGGTGGCGATGCTGGCGGTCGCGAGGACGGCGAACGCCCCGAGGAGCACCGCGAGCATCTGGCGTTGTCGTTTGTCCGAGATTGAAGAAGCCACTGGAGGTCGCGACCTTAAGTCCCGTGAAATCCTTGGGCTTGGAGCCGGAGCCTGGCCGCCGCGCCAGCGCGGGCGGAACCCGGGGCGGGCCCGCCCAGCCACCCGCCTCCCTGGCGAGTGCGGCGGCATTGTGCACAACCCGCGCGGTCGGGGCAATGGCGGGAATTTCCGGGCCCGCCTCGCCATAGGCGCCCTCCGCCGGCGTCCGCGAGCGGCGCCCCCGGCCGTCAGCTCGCCGCGGTGCCCCGCCGGTCGGCCGCGGGCCCGGACGCCGGCGCGGCGACGATGCCTTCCTCGAGCCAGTCGAAGCGCGACTCGAGCACGCCGCGGGCGGTGCGGTAGTTGCGCTCGTCGTCGTTCGCCGCGATGGCCGCGAACAGCGACTCGACACGCCGCCGTGCCGCGCGGCAGAACACGTCGGCCAGTTCCATCGCGCCGCCCGCGCCCACGCCGCGACGCGTGTCGCGGAGGGCGCGCGAGCACACCGCCACCATCGCGAACAGTTCGGCGCCCACGTCCACGGCGCGGAAGAGCAGCATCTGACGGCGCTCGAGCGCCGGGCCGTGCACGACCATCAGGTGGAAGACCTGCCGTGCGAGCCGCCGCGCGGTGCGTTCGACCCAGCGGACGTGGTCCGCGAGCGGCCCGAACTCCGCGTACTGCGGCCAGCGCCCCCAGCCGAGCCAGCGCGACGGATACCAGCCGAGATAGAAGACCGCCGATCGGACGAGCCCCGCGAGCCGCCGGCCCAGGGGCACGTTCGGCATCACGACGTCACCCGCCACCGTGAGGTGGAGGTCCAGCGCCTCGCGGGCGATGAACAGCCGCATGACCTGGTTCGAGCCTTCGAAGATGCGGTTGATGCGCAGGTCGCGCATCGCCCGCTCGAGCGGCACCGGAGCCTCGCCGCGCGAGGCGAGGCTCGGCGCGGTCTCGTAGCCGCGGCCGCCGCGAATCTGCATCGCGTCATCGCACAGCGCCCAGGCGAGGTCGGTGTTCCACAGCTTGCCGATCGCCGCCTCGAGCCGGATGTCGCTTCGTCCGCGGTCGGCCAGAAGGCAGCCCAGGTCCGCGACCGCCTCCATCGCGTAGGTGTCGGACGCCATCTTCGCCAGCATCTGCGCGACGGCGTCGTGCTTTCCCACCGGCTTTCCCCACTGCGCCCGCTCGTTGCCGAACTGGCGGCAGATGCCCAGGCACCACTTGCCGAGCGCGGCCATGGTCGCGGGCAGCGTCAGCCGGCCGGTGTTGAGCGTGATGAGCGCCAGCTTGAGGCCCTTGCCCTCGCCCCACAGCAGGTTCTCCTTCGGCACGCGCACGTTGGTGAACTTGAGCGTCGCGTTCTCGATGCCGCGCAGACCCATGAAGCCGAGCCGGTGCGTGACCTCGAAGCCGGGGCTGTTCGACTCGACGACGAACGCGGTGATCGGGCCCGGCCGGCCGTCCTTGCCGGGCGTGCGCGCCATCACGACCATCAGCTCCGCGACCGTGCCGTTCGTGATCCACAGCTTGTTGCCGTTCAGGATCCACGCGCTGCCGTCGGGCGTCGGCACCGCCGTGGTCGTCATGCGCGCGGGATCCGAGCCGACCTCCTCCTCGGTGAGCGCGAACGCCGAGATGGCGCCCTTCGCGAGCCGGGGCAGGAAGCGCTTCTTCTGCTCCTCGGTTCCGAACATCTTGACCGGACCGGGAACGCCGATGGACTGGTGCGCCGACAGCAGCGCGACGACCGAGGAGTTGACGGTCGAGAGCAGCGACATGGCCCGGCAGTAGGTGAACTGCGAAAGGCCGAGCCCGCCGTACTCGCGCGGGATCTTGATTCCGAACGCGCCGATGTCGCGCAGGCCCTGAACTACCGACTCGGGGATCTTCGCGTCGCGCTCGATCTGCTCGCCGTCGATCCGCTCCCGCGCGAAGCGCCCGAGCACGGCCAGGAACTCGGCCGCGCGCTTCTGCTCGTCGGCATCCGGCTCCGGCCACGGGTGGACCAGGCCCAGATCGAGCCGGCCCAGGAACAGTTCGCGGACGAACGACGGCGCTTCCCAGGAGCTCTCGCGCGCGCCTTCGGCGACGGCGCGGGCCTCCTGCTCGCTGACCTGCGGCTTGGCTTCGCTCATGGCGTGGCCCCGGTTCGGGTTCGGCCGGCCGCCCGTGCGGCCGGACCTCGGGAGTTCAACCCGGCGTCGTGATGTCGTGCAACAGTCGCGCGCAGCCTAACGCGCCACCGCTCGCCCACCAAACGGCGGGGACCCGGTCTTCATCGGCGCATCGCGTCCCGCAATCGCGCCCGAATCGGGGCCGCCGCCACGGGCGCAACTGCCCTCCCCCTGGAATCCGCTGCGCCCCTCGTGCGCGCCACCGCGTGCCGGTTTCAAGGGGCCAGATTATCGGATCGCGCAAAAAACCCTGTGATGAAGTACGGGCGCGCGGCGTTAGATTCTTGCAAGGCGCAGAGGCCGGATGACGTTTCCCACCTGCCGATGCCGAGGAGCTTTCCCCAGACCCTCCCCGCAGGGGCTCATCCACGCCGATCCTGCGGGGCGCGTTTCGTCCCGATCCCACGAAACCGGAGTCGTCATGCGCCACACTCGCGTTCTCATGCTCGCCGCGGCGTCCGCGTTGCTCGCGTCCTCCGCGTCCGCCCAGGTCGTCCAGGTCTCCACGAACGTCAACGCGAACACGACCTGGGGGCCGACGGGCACCGTCGTCGGCACGACCTTCCGCATCATGAACAACATCTCGATCGGCGCGGGCGTCACGCTCACCATCCAGCCCGGGGTGGTCGTGAAGTTCAACGGCGGGGCCCAGCTCGCGGTGAACGGCGCCCTGCAGGCCGTGGGTACGGCGGGCAGCAACATCTACTTCACCTCCATCAAGGACGACAACAACCCGGCCGGCGACACGAACGCCGACGGCAACGCCACGACGCCGGCGACCGCCGACTGGAACAGCATCGTGTTCGCGGACGGGACCGTGGACGGAAGCTCGGCGCTGACCTACTGCGACATCCGCTACGCGGGCTCGTCGAACTACGGCGCACTCGACTTCAACAACTGCAGCCATCCGGTGACGAACTGCGTGATCCGCAAGTCCACCTACGGCATTGATTGCGGCGGATCCGCGGCGCCGACGCTGAACAGCACCAGCATCGAAGCCTCGACCTACACGCCGGTCGTGATCGACTTCACGGCCAACCCCGCGTTCTCGAGCCTCGCGTTCTCGACCGCGAACAACGGCTACGACGCGATTGGCATTCGCGGCGGCACACTGGCGACCGCCACCTCACTCACGAAGCGCGGCGCCACGGTCGGCGTGAATCCGATCACGAACGTCACCTACGTCCTGCTCGGCTCGCTGACGATTAATGCGGGCGGCAGCCTGACGATCGCGCCGGGCGTCGTCATCAAGCCGATCGCCGCGTACTCGTTCCTCGTCGGCAGCGGTGGCAACCTGACGATGAACGGCACGGCGGCCGCCGGGGACACGATCACGATCACCTCGATCCACGACGACAACTTCGGCTCGCCGAACGACACCAACAACAACGGCTCGATCACCGCGCCCTCGCGCGGCGACTGGGGCCAGATCGTGTTCGCGCAGGGCGCGACCGGCTCGATCCAGCGCTGCCGGCTCAAGTTCGGGACCACGAATAACGCCGGCGGCATGGTGCAGATGACCAACAACAACATCGGCGTCTCCAACACGCTGCTCTCGGAGGCCGGGCACGGGCTCGCGCTCTTCGGCACCTCGAACCCGGCGATCAGCGACGTGGCGATCAACAACTGCTCGTCCACGCCGATCCTGATGTCGGTCGCGGCGAACCCGACGCTCACGAACGTCAGCTTCCTCGCCAACGCGATCACCGCGATCGGACTCCACGGCGAGGACGTCGCCGTCAACTCGGTGATCCCGCAGCGCAACACCGGTGGCTTCGCCAACATCACGTACTACCTGATGAACGGCGCGCTGCACGTCCTGAGCGGAGTGACCCTGACGATCAGCCCGGGCGTCGTCATCAAGAATCAGGGCGGCGGCGGCGGCATCGTCTGCGATGGCGCGCTGGTGGCCGACGGCACGTCGGTCGCGCCCATCGTGTTCACCTCGCTGTACGACGACCAGTACGGCAACCCCGCCGACACGAACGGCGATGGCGCGACGACGACGCCGTCGTCCGGCAACTGGCAGTACCTCCGCTTCACCGGCACGTCGAACGACGCGACCTGCGTGCTGGACTTCTGCCGGATTTCGTACGGCGGCTACTACACGGGCGACGGCTGGCCGCCCGGCGTGTGGACGACCAGCGCCAGCCCGCGAATCACGAACAGCTCCTTCTTCAAGTGCCCCTACGGCATCCGCGTGGACGGCGACGGCGCCCCGATCATCGACGGGAACACCTTCGACAACCTCACCTACGCGCCGATCGCGATGAGCGTGCTGTCGGACCCGCAGATCAGCACGAACAACACCTACACGACGAACGGCTACAACGCGCTGGCGCTGTTGTCCGAAACGCTGTCGCAGAACGCGCGCATCCGGTACCGGCCGAACGTGGGAAACGCGGCCAGCCCCACGTTCGCGTACCTGCCGACCGGCACCATCACCGTGGCCAGCGGGGTCACGCTGACCGTGGATCCGCAGGTCGTTCTCAAGCCCACCAGTTCGTTCGTCGTGTTCGACGTGGACGGTTCGCTCAATTTGGTCGGATCGAACGGGACGACGGGCCGCATCTTCTTCACCTCGAGGCGCGACGACGCGATCGCGGGCGACACCACCCCCACCGACGCCTCGACCCCGCAGGCCGGTGACTGGGGCAGCATTCAGTTCGACGACACGGCCGTGGACGCGTCGTGCGTCGTGCGCTACTGCCTGTTCCAGTTCGGCGGCCCCGCGCAGACCTCCGGCGTGCTGACCACGAACAGCGCCGGCCCGCGTTTCGCGCGCCTCGAGTTCTTCCAGAACCGCACGGCGTTCACGTTCACCGGGACGTCGCAGCCCTCGCTGGACTCGCTGACGATCCTCAACTGCACGCAGCTTCCGATCGTCTCGTCGTTGATCAGCAACCCGACGTACGGGCAGCACATCACGTTCGCGAACAACGCCTACCTCGCGCTCGGCATTCTGTCCGAGACGATCGCCCAGGACGTCCGCACGAGGGTCGCGAAGATCGGCCCCTACTCGAATCTCAACTACGCGCCCGCCGGCAACCTGACGATCGCGTTCGGCGCGAAGTGGACGATCGACCCGGGCGTGGTGCTCAAGTTCGGGCGCGTCTTCAACGACCCGGTCGGAACGTACATCGACGTCTCGGGCGCCATCTCGGCCGTCGGCAAGCCCGACAGCCTGATCGTCTTCACCTCGCTCGCCGACGACGCGTTCGGGCAGGACGTGATGAACGACGGCGCCGCGTCCACGCCGCAACCCGGCCAGTGGTACGGCATCCAGCTGGAGGCGGTCAGCAGCGACGTCGCCAACAGCTTCCAGCATTGCCGCTTCCGCTATGGCAGCTACAGCGGCGGTGTCCTCAGCTTCGTCAGCGCCGGTCCGACGCTTTCGAACTGCCAGTTCAGCGAGAACTGGGCGGCACCCGTCTACATCGAGGGCGCCTCCACACCGGTCTTCAACAACTGCGATTTCGATTCGACCCGGGCGGCGGGCATCGGGCTGCCGGTGTTCATGTCCATCGTCAGCGACCCGGTGTTCAACAACTGCACCTTCGTGGGCAACTGGTACACCGCCCTCGGCGTCATCGGCGAGAGCGTGGCCCAGGACGTGCTCTGGAAGATCCGCCCGGTCGCCGGCCGCGAGAACATGCCCTACTTCCTCAATTCCCAGCTGACCATCGGTCTCGGCGCGACGCTGTCGATCCAGCCGGGCGTGCAGGTGAAGCTGAGCGGCGGCGGCTCCGTTCTGGTGCAACGCGCGATCAGCGCCGTGGGCCGGACCGATCCCGAGAGCCTGATCGTGTTCACCTCGTACCGTGACGACTTCTACGGCGGAGACTCGAACAACGACGGCTCGCTGACCGCTCCCGCCCCGGGCGACTGGTACTACGCGACCATCGACGGCACCGCGATCGACCCGCAGGTCGTCTTCCGCAACTGCGTCTTCCGCTACGGCGGCAGCGGCTCGAGCTACGGCGCGCTTCGCTGCGTGAATTCCTCGCCGACGATCGATTCGACGCTTTTCGCCTACAACCAGGTGGGCATCTCGGTCGAGGGCTCCAGCAATCCGGTCGTGCACGGCTGTTCGATCTACGGCAACACCTACTACGGCATCAACAACACCGGCGCCGCGTTCTGCGTGAACGCCGAGGGCAACTGGTGGGGCGCCCCTTCGGGCCCGAACGACGCTTCGGCGACCGCCGATCTGTGCGGGCTCGGCACGAACGCGGGCACGGGCGACATCGTCAGCAACAACGTGGACTACCTGCCGTTCGCGACCAGCGGCATCCAGAACGCGCTGCTCGGCGACGTGTCGCTGAACGGGCAGGTGCTCGCCTACGACGCCTCGCTCGTGCTGCAGTACGCCGTTTCCGCCATCAGCCTGAGTCCGCTCCAACTGCTCGTCGGCGACGTGAGCGGCGCGGCCGGCGTCACCGCGTTCGATGCTTCGCTGATCCTCCAGTACGTGGCCGGGGTCATCCCGGCGTTCCCCGCCGCGGCGAACGGCGCGCAGCGCGCCGCGGACGTGGTGGCGGCCCGCGAGTTCGCGCGCCGCGCGCAGGGACGCTTCGAGGTGACCCTCGGCGACGCCCGCCGCGAGGGCGACGAATGGCTCGTGCCGGTGACCGTGACCGGCGACGCGCCGATCTGGGCGCTCGAGCTGCGGCTGGCCGGCGGCGACGCCGGCTCGCTCGCGGACGTGACGGCCTCCGACGGCGAGCGCGTGCTGCGGGCGGCGCGGCCCGGCGAGGGTGCCGCGGCGGCGGCGCTCGCGGCCCTCGAACCGCTGACCGCGGGCGAGGTGGCCGTGCTGCGCTTCCCGGCCGCAGCGGCGGACTTTCAGGCGCCGCGGCTCGCGTTCGCGCGTGTCAACGAGAACGCCGTGACGCTGTCGGTCGCGCCGGCGGCGCCGGCGCTCAGCTTCCTCGGGCGGCCGTCGCCGAACCCGGTGCGCGAGTCCTCCGTGCTGCGGCTCGCCATCGCCCCGTCCGACGCCGGCGCGCCGGCGCGGGTGCGCGTCATGGACGTCACGGGCCGGGCGGTGCGCACGCTCCACGACGGGCCGCTCGCCGCCGGAGTCCACCCGCTGACCTGGGACCTCACCTCCGATGCCGGGCGGGCCGTGCCCGCCGGACTCTACTTCGTCCGCGCGAACCTCCGGGGAGGCGTCTTCACGCAGCGTCTCATCGTGGTCCGCTGACCGGCGCGAACCTGAGGAGATCGATCCCATGCTCCGAACTCGCGTCTTCACGCTGGCGGCGGCGCTGGCGCTGGCGGCCCTGGCCGTCGGCGCCGGCCCCGCCCGCGCGGCGCTCGTCACGGCGGGCAGCGGCAGCGGCCTGGCCGGCGACAACGTGGACATCGCCATCAGCACGGCGGACCTGACCGGTCTCGGCGTCGTCTCGCTGCAATTCTCGCTCAGCTACAACAACACGGTCGTGACCGCCGTGAACGTACTCACGACCGGCACGCTGCCGTCCGCGGCCGGCTGGACCGCGCCCGCGTGGAACGTCACGAACGTGGCGGGCACCGGGAAGATCATGGTGAGCGACGCGGGCACGGCGCCGCTCGCGGGCGCCGGCACGCTCGTCATCGTCCGCTTCACGATCAACCCGGCGCTCATCAATGGCGGGGGCAGCGCGCTCACGCTGTCGAACGTGCTCTTCAACGAGGGCACGCCGCCGGCGACCACGACGAACGGCACGCTGACCGTGAACGCCACACCGCAGATCAACGTCTCTCCCGACAACGGCGAGATCGTCCGCGGACAGACCCTTCAGTTCCTCGTCTCCGGCAGCGTCACGAATCCCATGTCGTGGACGACCACGGATCCGCTGGTCGCGACCATCTCCCCCGCCGGCCTGTTGACCGGGGTCGCGCCCGGAGCGGTGCGGGTCACCGGCACGGACGCCGCGTTGCATTCGAGCCAGACCACGGGCGACATCCTGATCCGCGGGATGGGGCTCACGGCGGGGGCCGGCGTCGCTCCGGAAAACCAGTCGGTGTCCGTGCCGATCACGGTGACCTCGCTCGCCGGGCTCGGAATCCGCTCGGGCCAGTTCCGGCTCTCGTGGACCGGATCGTTCGTCGCCGCCACCGGGGTGAGCGCTCCCCCGGGCACGCTGTTGAACGGTTGGGGCACGCCCGTGCTCGGTGCGAGCCCCAACTTCTGCACCGTGGACTTCGCCGGCACCAGCGATCTCGGCGGCTCGGGAGTCCTGTGCTACGTCCAGTTCTCCGGCCTGCCCGACAAGACCGGGAACAGCACGCTCACCGTCTCGGACGCGATCTTCAACGAGACGCTTCCCGCGAAGACCACGAACGGAAACATCCAGCTCACGACGCTGCCGCCGATCTACGTCTACCCGGATCAGGTCACGCTGCTGGCCGGCGCCACCCAGCAGATGACGCTGGGCGGCACCCCGACACCGCCCGTGACGTGGTCGGTGCTGGATCCACTGGTCGCGAGCATTGACGGCTCCGGCCTGCTCACCGCGCTGCACGGCGGCGTGACGCAGGTCCGCGCCGAGGATGCGCTTGGTTCGGCGGACCTGAACACGATGCTGCGCGTGTACGACCTGCGCGCGACGCTGGGCACCGTGACCGGCGCGCCCGGCACCACCGTCCGGGTGCCCCTGACTTCGGACCGGCTGGTCGGGTCGCTGGGCATCTGGTCGGAGCAGATGACGCTTTCCTGGGCGGGCGCGGCGCTCACCGCGGCGCGGCCGGTGAGTTCGGCGCTGTGGTCCGAGTGGGGATTCGGCTCGCTGGCCTGGAGTTCCACCCCGAACTCGATCACCGCGGCCGCGGCGGGCACGGCGACGCTCGACGACGCCGGCACGACGCTGGCGGCGTTCGAGTTCGACATCTCGCCGTCGGCGACGCCGGGCACGAACGTCGCGCTGACGCTCTCGGGGCTGACGTGCAACGAGGGCGACCCCAGCCCGCAATTGGCGAACGGCGTGATCCAGGTGCGCAACACGACCGACGCCGGCCCGGCGCAGGTCGCCTTTGCGCTCGGGGCGCCGGTGCCGAATCCGGCGCGCGGCTCCACCCGCGTGCCGTTCACACTGCCCTCCCCGGCCGGATACGGCTCGCCCGTCCGGCTCGAGGTGTTCGATCTGGGCGGCGCGCGCATACGCACGCTCGTGAACGGGGCCCTGCCGGCGGGCGCGCACGAGGCGCGCTGGGACGTGCGCGACGACCTCGGCCGCGCGGTCGGACCCGGACTCTACTTCCTGCGACTCGAAGCGGCGGGCAGGAGCCTGACGCGGAAAGTCGGGGTGGTGCGATGAACTGTGCCGGCGGCACAGGCGTCGCCTGTCCGGGAACGAACGGTGCCGGCCTGCCGCCGATCCGCACCGGCGGGTGCGCCGCTAACGGTCACCGCGGGCTCGCGGTGGGCATCGCCATGGCCCTGTCCCTCGCCGCCGCGGTCCGCGGGCCCGCGGCGGCCGCGGATCTGCAGTTCACGCTGCCCACGGTGACCGCGCCTCCGGGAGCCACGGTCGTCGTTCCGATCGAGTCGAGCACGCCGCCGGACGGACTCGGAATCCTGGCCATCGAGTTCCGCATGGACTTCACGCCGGGCGTGATCAGCGGCTCGGCATCGTGGGCCGATGGCTGGATGCCCTACTGGGGCGCACCGTTCGTGAACGGCAACGCGTCGTTCATCGCCGTGGCGAATGCGGGCTTCCCGGCCATCGCCTCGGCCGGCACGCGGGTCAACACGCTCGAGTTGACCGTATCCCCCTCGGCCACCCCGGGCACCGACATGCCTCTGACGCTGCAGCACGTCCTGTGCAACGAGGGCTCGCCGAGCGTCGCTGTCACGCCGGGCCTGCTGCGCGTGCGCTCGACCGCCGGCGTCGGCGATCTCGGAGCCGCATTCGCGCTTTCCCCGCCCGTTCCGAACCCGGTCGCGAACGCCGCGCGACTCACCCTCATGGTGCCCGCGGGCGAGGGCCCGCCCGTCAGCGTCGCGGTGTTCGGACTCGACGGACGGCGCATCCGCGGACTCGCGCACCGCCCCCTTGGCGCGGGCACCCACGAGTTCTCGTGGGACCTGCGCGACGACTCCGGGTCGCGGGTTCGTGCGGGGCTTTACTTCGTGCGCGCGGCCCGTGGCGGGGAACACCTCGTTCGACGGCTGGCTGTCACCCGTTAGGCACGGCTTGCGGCTTGTTTCAGGCGCGCGCCTTCGGATATCCTTCCGCGCCTTCCGGACCCGGCGTCGGGCTCCGGTTGCACCATTCCCCCCGTCGAGCGGGCCGCTCCCCGATTCGCACCCTTGCGGAAGCCCGGCGCGGCGGGTGCCCGCGGCGCTGCCCGCCGCCAGCCCCACCAATACCCGAGGAGCACATCCGATGAAGCTGTTCCGCACCGCGGGATCCGCCCTGCGGAAACCGATCCTGCCCGGCCTGCTCGCGTTCCTCGCGGGAATGCTTCTCCCCGTCCTGGCGTTCGCCAGCGAACTCGACCTGCAGCTGCCGAACCTCGAGCCCGGCCAGCGCACGCTGCTGTTCTACGGCATCGGGGTGTGCATCGCCGGCATGGCCTTCGGCATGGCGATGTTCGTGCAGGTCAAAAACATGCCGGCCCACAAGCTCATGCTCGACGTCTCGCACACGATCTACGAAACGTGCAAGGCGTACCTGCTCAAGCAGGGCCAACTGCTGCTGGTGCTCGAGGTCTTCATCGGCGCCTGCATCATCTACTACTTCGGCGTCCTGCAGCATCTCGAGGCCGCGAAGGTGCTGACCATCATCGCCTTCTCGATCCTGGGCATCCTCGGTTCCTACGGCGTCGCCTGGTTCGGCATCCGCATGAACACCTACGCGAACAGCCGCGCCGCGTTCGCCTCGCTCAAGGGCAAGCCGCTCCCGGTCTACGAGATTCCGCTCCAGTCGGGCATGAGCATCGGCGTCATGCTGATCTGCGTCGAACTCATCATGATGCTGGCCATCCTGCTGTTCGTGCCGGCCGAGATGGCAGGCGCCTGCTTCCTCGGCTTCGCGATCGGCGAGTCGCTCGGCGCCGCCGCGCTCCGCATCGCGGGCGGCATCTTCACCAAGATCGCGGACATCGGCTCGGACCTGATGAAGGTCGTCTTCAAGGTCAAGGAGGACGACCCGCGCAACCCCGGCGTCATCGCGGACTGCACGGGCGACAACGCCGGCGACTCGGTGGGCCCGACCGCGGACGGGTTCGAGACCTACGGCGTCACCGGCGTCGCGCTCATCTCGTTCATCGCCCTGGCGGTGCTCCCGGAATACAAGGCGCTCTTCCTGGTCTGGATCTTCGTCATGCGGATCCTGATGATCGTGACCTCGGTCGCCTCCTACGTCGTGAACGCGGCGGTGGCGCGCGCGCAGAACACCGGCAAGGACAAGATGGACTTCGAGGCGCCGCTCACGAGCCTCGTGTGGATCTGCTCGATCGTCTCCATCCTCGTCACGTTCGCCGTTTCGAAGTGGATGCTCGGCGGGCTCGGCGGCAACCTGTGGCTGACGCTGTCCATCATCATCTCCTGCGGCACCATCGCCGCGGCGGTTATTCCCGAGTTCACCAAGGTCTTCACCAGTTCGCACTCGCGTCACGTCAAGGAAGTCGTCGCGGCTTCGAAGGAAGGCGGCGCCTCGCTCAACATCCTGTCGGGCATGGTCGCGGGCAACTTCTCGGTGTTCTGGAAAGGCCTCACGATCGCGATCCTGCTGTACGTGAGCTACCACTACTCGATGCAGGGCCTGTCGGCGTACATGAGCTACCCGGCCGTGTTCGCGTTCGGTCTCGTCGCGTTCGGCCTCCTCGGCATGGGCCCGGTGACGATCGCGGTGGACAGCTACGGACCGGTCACCGACAACGCCCAGTCCATCTTCGAGCTCTCGCAGGTCGAGACCACGCCGGGTGCGGCGGGCGAAATCGAGAAGCAGTTCGGCTTCAAGCCCGACTTCGCCAAGGGCAAGCACTACCTCGAGGACAACGACGGCGCCGGCAACACGTTCAAGGCGACCGCCAAGCCGGTGCTCATCGCCACGGCCGTCGCCGGCGCGACGACCATGGTGTTCTCGATCATCCTCGTGCTGCAGAAGCACTACGCCGACCTCGGCCAGACGTTCTCGCTCGACCTGCTGGACCCGTACGTGCTGCTCGGACTGATCCTGGGCGGCGCCACGGTGTACTGGTTCACCGGCGCCTCGATGCAGGCCGTGACGACCGGCGCCTACCGCGCGGTCGAGTTCATCAAGCGCAACATGAAGCTGGACACCGCCGAGGCCGCCGACATCGAAGCCTCCAAGACGGTGGTGCGGATCTGCACCGAGTACGCCCAGAAGGGCATGTTCAACATCTTCATCGTGATCTTCTCGATCACGATCGCCTACGCGTTCTTCAACCCGACGTTCTTCATCTCCTACCTCGTCTCGATCGCCATCGTCGGACTGTTCCAGGCCGTGTACATGGCGAACGCCGGTGGCGCGTGGGACAACGCCAAGAAGGTCGTCGAGGTCGAGCTGGACGCGAAGGGCACCGAGCTGCACGCGGCGACGGTCGTGGGCGACACGGTGGGCGACCCGTACAAGGACACCTCCTCGGTCGCGCTGAACCCGATCATCAAGTTCACCACCCTCTTCGGCCTGCTCGCCGTCGAGATGGGCGTGTCGAACCCCGGCATCGCGCCGATCGTCTCGGCCGTCGCCATGCTGGTGGCGCTGTTCTTCGTCTGGCGCTCGTTCTACGGCATGCGCATCGCCGAGCGCTGACCTCCGCGATCGCGCCGCCGCGACGCGGCGCCCGAACGCTTCTTGCCTCGCCCCCGCCGGCCACGGCCCGCGGGGGCGATGCGCTTCAGCGGCGGGAGCCGGCGCAACGAGGCGTGCCGCCCGCACGCGGCGGTCCGCCGCCGGCCCGCCGGGCGAAGCGACGGCGCACCCGCGTGCGCGGGTCGGGCGCGATTGCTCCTGCTGAAGAGTGGGCACTGGCATGAAACCGTTGAAACAAGTCCGCGGACCGCGAGTCGCCGGTTTTCGTCCGGCGCGGGTGAAGAAATCGTTTGGAGAATGACCAGAGATGCGTACAATCGCGCCACCACCTCAACCCCCCGCGAGATCCCCCCATGCCGCGAACCTATCCAGCTCGTGCATTCTCGCTCACGGTTCTCTCGCTCCTGCTGACGATGGCCGGCGCCGCCCACGCGCTGCAGGTCACCGGCATCTCCGCTGAAAACCGCCGGGGACAGACCTTCGTCTCGTGGAACAACCTGCCGGGCACCGGCTGGACGTACCACGTGTACGCCAGTGCCGGCGCGGTGCGGACCACCTCGGACTTCTTCAGCTACGCGTGGGAGATCGGTTCGGTCGGCGACTCGAGCGCCGTGGACCGACGCATCTCCTCGCTGCTCGGCCAGACGCTCGCCTTCCACACCGACAGCGCCGGCCCGGAGCTTTCGCTGACCCGCGGTCTGTTCGTGACGACCCCCACCCAGACCGGACTGACGCACTACGTCATCCTCGCCGAGAACTCGATCTTCCCGATCGATTACAGCTTCTTCCCCGGCCAGAACACCACCGTGCTGCCGGTCTGGGAGGTGCTCGGAGTGCCGAGGCCGGTCTGGCAGCGCTCGATCGCGGCGCCGCGCTGCGAGGACTACGTGATCTTCACGTCGTGCAACGACGTCCCCGGGTTCCCCGCGACCTGGGAGTCCGACGGCCACGCCCGCCATTTCGGCGTCATCCCGGGCGCCCCGGGCGGTGGGCTCGTTCTGCACGGTCACGGGCACGGCGGCAGCTACTTCAACTCCATGGTCGGAACCAGCACGCCGGGCGAGACCGTCATCGCCCCCGACGACTACCTGCCCTCATGGGACGCTTCGTCCTTCTACCTCGGCTTCAACGGATCCTACGACCCGAGCCAGGGCTACAACCGGCCCGCGAGCGGCGGTTTCGTCTTCGACTACACCGACCGCTTCGTCATGTACCTGCTCGACTGGGGGCTGGCCAACTTCGGTGCCGATCGCGAGCGGGTTTACGCGATGGGGTCCTCGATGGGCGGCTCCTTCGCCTTCTTCCTCGCCTGGCACCATCCCGACCGGATCGCCGCCTCGCTGGCCAACATCCCCAAGACCTGCACGGGGCTCACCGAGGACACGCAGCCGACGCTCGTCACCTCGTTCGAGCGCATGTGGTCGCCGATCTCGGTCAACCTGCCGGTCGTGGACGGCACCCCCGTCTACGAGTACATGGACGGCCGATACCTTGCCCAGCGCTACGAGGGTCGCGGCGCTTCGCCGGTCTTCGGCTTCGTGGGCAAGAACGATCACGTCGTCGGGTGGCAGGAGAAGATTCCCCTCTTCCAGGCCCTCGAGACGCACCGCGCGGGCGGCGCCTGGTTCTGGGACGAGCGGACCCACACCGACAACCAGAACCTGACGACCTGGTCGCCCGAGCAGCTCGACTGGAAGCGGCTCTACCGCTTCCGGCTCGACCGCAGCTTCCCGGCCCTGTCGAACTGCAGCGCCGACTCGGATCCGGGTGATGGCGACCCCGCGGTCGGCGACTCGGTCGGCACGATCAACGGCTTCGTGGACTGGGACGATTCGAGCCTGCTGGACACGCGCGACCTCTGGCAGATCGTGCTGCGCCCGCGCACGCTGCACACGCGCAACGGCGACCTGACCGCCAGCGGGCCCATCCGCGTGGACGTGACGCCGCGGCGGCTGCAGAACTTCCTCGTTTCGAACCGCACGACCTACCGGTATTCCGTTTCGGACTACGGGACCGGTGAAATCCTGCAGAGCGGCAGCCTCGAGGCCGACGACCTGTTCCTGCTCACCGTGCCGGCCGTGCCCGTCGTGCCGAATGGCTCGCGCCTGACCCTCGAACCGTCCAGCACCCTGGCGGTCGGGACTCCGGCGGCGCCGCGCGTCCCCCGCCTCTCGCTCGCGGCGAATCCGGTGCGCGGCGTCACCGCCCTGCAGGTGGACTGGCCGGGAGCCGGAAACGCCCGGGTCGAGCTGCTGGATCTTTCCGGCCGGCGCGTGCGCACCCTGCTCGCGGCCGACGCCCGGGGCAGATCCTCGGTCCCGCTCGACCCGGCGGGGCTTTCGCCCGGCGTCTACCTCGTGCACGCCCGGCAGGGCGGCGTGAGCGCCTCGAGCCGGATCGTGATCGTCCACTGAACCCTCCGGCCTGAAGACGGCCTGCGAAGGGGCGCCGGTCCTCGAGGGCCGGCGCCCCTTCGCGAACCGGACAGGCTCGCCCGACCTATTCACGAGCCCGTGGCCTGCAAGTGACGGATGCCCGCGAATCGCTGCGTCGCAGGGCTGGCCAGCTTCCTCGACGTGTCACCGACACGACTGCGTCGCTGGCCAGCCCTGCTCCTTGCGCTTCACGGGCATCCGTCACTCTCGGCTCACGGTTCATG
>JADLBL010000013.1 GCA_020847735.1 Candidatus Eisenbacteria bacterium | reverse complement strand
TGCGGGTTCCGCAGCCGCGCGCGCTTCCGCATCGCGATCTACTTCCACTGCGGCGGACTCGACCTCTACCCCGCCTGCGCGTGGTCAGGCGCATGATTCCAGCCACACCATTCTCGGAAGCCCCAAGTATGTTTTCGCTTGTCGGGAGTCTGGGCCATCGGCCGGAGGATCGGATGCGATACAGACGCACCTGCGAGGCGGTGCTGGCCGTACTGGTAATGGCGCTCACCGGGGGACTTGTCCCGATGTCGGCTGACGCTTTGCCCATAGGGAGGACCTGGGCGCCATATGCCAGGATGCAGGTGTCGGGTTCATCGCACGAGTTGGGATGGCTGCGCCTTGACCGCGCGGTATTCGGAGTTCCGTATTTCGTGATGAATGTTGGCTGGGACGGCGGCCCCGGGTACGTCTGGAGCACGTTCGTCTGGGCCGACACGGGATGGCGCAATACGTTTCGCTCGAACACCATTACCGGTGGGCTGCCGGAGTTTGCCGTGCAGGACGTACGGCCTCGAACGATGATCGACATCGGGACCGAGGACCGAAACTTCCTCTGTCGGCTCGCGGTGCAGAGCGTGAACCCTGATTCCATCGCTCCACCGGATTCGATCGGCACGACGGTCTCGCAGTCCTCCGACTACGCCGCTGCCGCCTCCAACCGGCGTCGCTGGGCGATCCGCAGCGAACAGCGACGTACGTCCTCGGCCTGGTTTGTGCGCGTGTATTACTCCGACACCACCCGCATCTGGCACGAAGTCGAACCGGTTGGCATCGACGAGTTCACCTGCTCGATCGCCCCACTCGGAGACACGACCGCGATGATCGCCTACGCAGGCGAGTCGGGGCTTCAGTACGCGATCCTGGACGGCGCTCGATGGGTGGTGACGGGCAATCTCGACCCGCGCCCGTGGAGTCCCGTCCACCCCCGCCTCCGGCTACGCCCCTCCGGTGGACTGTGGCTCTTCTGGGCCGACTACGACTGGATGCACATGTCGAGCTACAAGGACGGCGTCTGGAGCCGCGGCGACAGCGTGCAGTGCATTCCGAACGCGGGCGAGACGTTTCGCCCGATCTTCCTCGACGCCGAACACGACACCACCGAGTACCCGGTCCTCGCGTGGACCAACTCGGGCTACGGCGACACCTGGCGCGACGTCACCGCCATCGCCTTCCCGAACGGTCACGGCTGGGATCCGGGCGAGGAGGTGCCCGACAGCCAGGAGAGCGGCTGGTTCTCGCCCACGATGACGACCGACCTGAACGGCGACGTGTGGGTCGCCTGGCGTCTGGCGCGCTACGGCATCAACCGCTGGACGCACACCTACTGCTCCGCCACCTGCGCCGCGCCGGCGGTTGCCCTCCGCGGCGACGGCGTGCGCCTGTCGTGGGCGCTCACCTCGCGCGCGCCGGGCAGCCGCTGGTCCGTGTGGCGCGCCGCGGGCGACGGTGCCTTCGACTCGCTCGGCACCGTGCGGGCGGGCGAGGACTCGGTGCTCACCTTCGACGATGCGATCGCCTTCCCCGGGCAGACGTGGCGTTACCGCATCCGGCGCGAGAGCGTGGACGTCCGCTACCGCTGGGAAAGCGACGTGGCCACGCACTGGCGGCCCGACACGCGCGCGCCGATCGGGCTCACGCTCACCAATCCCACGAGTGGCGCGCGGCTCGCGTTCCGCCTGAGCGGCGCGGCCGGCCTGCTGTGGGTGCGGCTCTACGACCTGCAGGGGCGCCAGGTGCTGCACCAGCGCCTCGCGGCGAACGGCACCGGCGAGGATTCGTTCACGCTCGACCTGGGCGGCAGCGGCGCGCGGCGGCCGGGCATGTACTTCCTGCGCGTCTCCGACGGCACGCTGCGGACGACCCGCACGGCGAGGGTCGCGGTCATCCGGTAGCTCTCGCGCAGCGCCTACGCCGTTCAGTCCGGCGTCGCCCCCGACGGTACGCCGGTGCGCTGAGCGAGGTGGTTCGCCGGGCGCTCGCTCGCGAAGCGGCGCACGAGGTCGGCCAGCGCCTGCGGCCGGTCGAGCATGACGAAGTGGCCGGTGTGAGCCATCCGCACCGGAACGGCGCCGCGCGCCCGGGCGTAGCCGAGCTCCGCCGCGCAGTCGCGCCAGCTCTCAGAGTCCGGCCACGAGCGCGACGAGAGCACGACGAGCAGCGGCACCGACAGGTGCTCGATCTGGCGCGAGAGGTCCTCGGTCACGGCGAGCCGGATCCAGTCCTTCATGACCGTCGAGTCGAGCCGCGCGGCCTCGGCGAACAGCGCCGCGCCCTGCGCGGAGTCGCGGCCGAAGGGCACGTACGCCTCGCGCAGCGTGCCGCGATAGTCCTTCTCGAGCGCGGTGAGCAGCCCGGCCCGCTCGGCCGGCGACCTCTGGGGTTTCAGCGCCGTCTCGACCAGCACCAGCGCGCGCACGCGTCCCGGCGCGTGCAGCGCCTCGGCCGCGGCGACGAGACCACCCACGGAGTGCCCGACCAGCACGACCGGACCGTGGCATTCGTCGGCGATCTCGCGGTCGAGCGCGAGCGCGGCGCCCGAAAGCGTGAGCGGCCGCGCCATGCTCGCGATGCCATGACCGGGCAGCTCGGTGAGGATCACGCGATGGTCGCGGGCGAGGTCGCGCGCCATGGGCAGCCAGTGTTCGGCGCGGCTGCCGAGCCCGTGCACCAGCACGACCTCGGGCCCCGAACCGAACGAACCGAGCGCCGCGGGCGCGCGCCGCACCGACGCCACGCGCCCGAGCACCAGGACGAGCGCGACGAGTGGCACGAGCACGAGCAGCAGGCGACGGGTCATGGCGGGCCCCGGGCGGAAACGGCGCATCCCTCGCGAAGGAGGGGCTCGCGTCCGGTATCGGCCGCCGCCGCGGCGCGCTTGCGCCCGACGTGAAGACCCGCCCGGAGCGGCCGGGCGGGCCTTGCGTCAGCGCGGTGTCGGGGCGTGGTCCGGGCCGCTCGTCGCGCGGTGGCCCGTGGCGTCGCGGGGCTGCGCGCTACTTCTTCGCCGCCCCCAGCCGTGCCGCGCCGTAGGCCGAGAGAATCGCCGCGAGCGTGTCGGGCTGGTCCCTGGCGATCTGCATGCCCGAACCGCCGACGCGTCGCGGCACCGCGATCGTCGTGTCCTCGTAACCGAAGCGCTTCGCGACCTCGCCCCACGGCTCACCCTGCTTCCAGGTGCGCTCGCTGAAGATCAGCTCGATGGGAAGCCCGACCGACTTGAGTTCGCGGTTCGCGTCGGCACGCAGGAGGTTGCGCATGTACGCCTTGACCGTCGCCGGCTCGACCGCGGCCAGCTTGGCGTACAGGATCGCGCTCTCGGCCGAGTCGCGACCCATCTTCGAGAACGCCATCTGCGTGAACGTCGTGTAGTTGTCGTTCATGAAGCGGACGAGCTGCTGGACCTGCTGGTCGTCCACCGGAATCGGCGACTTGAGCGCCGCGTCCATCAGCACGAGGCCGCGCGCCTGCCCCGGGTGCGCGGCGAGTGCCTTGAGCGCCAGCATGCCGCCCAGGCCCTGCCCGACCACGATCGTGCTCTCGGGTTTCTGCAGCGCGATCACGCTGTCGAGCTGCGCGGCGGCGGCTTCCAGCGAGAACGGGTCCGGCAGCGGGCTGGTGCCGTGCCCGGGCAGCTCGACCATCACCAGCCGGTAGCGGTCCTTGAGGCGCTTGAAGAGCGGCAGCCAGTCGGTGCGCGAGCCGCCGAGGCCGTGGACCAGCACCATCGTGGCGCCGCCCGTGCCCATTTCGGTGACCTGCAGGCTGGGCGCCGGGCCGGCGGCGAACGCCGCGGTGATCGTGGCGGCCAGGACCAGCGCGGGGACTGCGAGGCGGGCGAGTCGCACGTCGAAGACCTCCTGTCGTTGCGCGGACTGCTGGGGTGTCTGCGCGGCGTTTCTACACCCGGCCCGCGCAGGGCGCCAACGCGGGCGCGGTGCGGTCCGCGCATCGTGCGGTGCCGGCGCGGCGTGGCGCGGGCGCGGGTGCCGCCCGGACACGGTGCGGGCGCGGTGTTCGCGCGGTGTCCGGTCGCACCCTCGTCGCACGTCCGCGCCGGCCCGAAAAAAAGAGTCTTGCATTGCTGCACACATGTGCAGTAGATTGCCCGGCGTCGGCGCGACCCGCCCCGCCACGGCGGCGCGGCTGATCGCAAACGGGACCTCCGAAGCCATGCGAAGCGAAGCGATCGACGAAGCCGTGGCGGTGCGCGCCGATTTTTCGGGCGGCACCGCCACCCCGGTGGCCTTCCGGCGCCGGGGCCGCGAGTACCGGATCCGGCGCGTCAACACGCGCTGGGTGGACCGGGTCGGGAAGCACCCGCGTTTCTATTTCTCCGTCACCGACGAGAACGGCGACGTCTACCAGTTGCAGCTCCACGGCGGAGACCTGCTCTGGTGGCTCGACTCGGTCTCGCTGGAGGCCTGATGAACCGCAGCATCGCGCGCTCGGTCGCGGCGCCGGCGGGAACGCATGACGCGTCCCTGCCTCCGGCCACGAACGACAAGGCACCCGTGACGCCGCGGCAAGGCGCCGCGATCGAACGCGCGAACGCGACGGCAACGACACCACACTCGGGCGCGGCCGCGTCCGGCGCCGGCATCGCGGGGATGGCCGGGCCCGCCGGACCGGCCCGCCCGGAGACATCTTCCATGACGCCCGGCGCGTCGCTGCAGCCGCGCACCGTCCTGCACGTGGACATTGACGCCTTCTTCGCCAGCATCGAGCAGCAGCGCGATCCGCGGCTGAAGGGCAGACCGGTCATCGTCGGCGCGGGCGTGATCGCGTCGTGCTCGTACGAGGCGAGGGCGTTCGGGCTCAAGGCCGGCATGACGCTGACCGAAGCGAAGCGCCTGTGCCCGAAGGCCGTGATCCTCGAAGGCCACGCGCAGGTCTACCGCTGCTTCGCCGAGCGCATCTTCGAGCGCTGCCGCGCGCTCTCGCCCGACGTCGAGACCTATCTCGACGAGGCCTACCTCGATCTGACCGGCACCGAGCGCACGCACGGCGGCGACCTGGTGGCGGCGGCGGCCCGCCTGAAGCGCGCGATCCTCGAGGACACGGGCCTCACGGTCACCTGCGGGCTCGGGCCCAACCGCATGCTCGCCAAGCTCGCCGGCAAGACGGTCAAGCCCGACGGCCTCGCCCGCGTGCTCGAGTGCGAAGCCGAGGAGTTCCTCGTCGGGCGGCCCATCGAGCAACTCGCGGGCGTGGGCCACGCGCACGCGCGGACGCTGCGCTCGATGAACCTGCGCACCATCGGCGAGCTGCGCGCGCTGCCCGTCGGCGCGCTCGAAGCGTTGTTCGGCTCGCCCGGGCGGCTCCTGTACGAGCGCTGCCGCGGCCGCGACACCGCGCCGGTCACGACACGCGAGGTCCCGCTCACGATCTCGCGCGAGACCTCGTTCCACCGCGACACTGCCGACGTGGCCGGGATCGAGGGCATGCTCGACTACCTCACGGGCCGCGCCTGCCGCGCGGCGCGCGAGCTGGGCCTCGCCGCGCGCACGGTCGCGGTGCGGCTGCGCTACAGCGACGGCGAGGGCGCCGAGCAGGCGCGCTCGCTCGGCTCGCCGAGCGCCGTGGACCCGGTCGTGCTCGCGCTCGCGCTCGAGCTGCTGCGGCGGCAGTTCACGCGCCGCGTCTCGCTGCACGCGGTCGGCGTCACGCTGTCGGGCTTCACGCGCGACACCGCCGAGCAGGGCGCGCTGTTCGACGAGCGCGAGGCCGGCCGGCGCGCGGCGCTCTGCGAGGCGCTCGACCGCGTGCGCGGCAGCTTCGGCCACGGCTCGGTCGTCTCGGGCCGCGCGCTGCACCTGAAGACCGAAGTCGAGCAGGATCGCCACGGCTTCCGCCTGCGGACGCCGTCGCTCACCCGGTAACCCGCGGGCGCGCACCGCCCGTCCCATTCCATGAGGAGGACGCGATGCCCCACTTCACCGCGATCGCCACCGCGATCTACCCCACCGCCGACCTCGCCAAGGCGAAAGCCTGGTACGCGCAGGTGTTCGGCGCCGAGCCCTACTTCGACCAGCCGTTCTACGTCGGCTTCGACATCGACGGCTACGAGCTGGGCCTGATGCCCGCCGAGCCGCCCGCGCACCAGCCCGGCAACCGCGGCGTCGTCGCCTACTGGCGCGTCGCCGACTGCGCCGCCGCGCACGCCCGCGTGCTCTCGCTCGGCGCCCGGGACCTCTCCCCCGTCCAGGACGTCGGCGAAGGCATCAAGGTCGCCACCGTCACCGACCCCGACGGCAACGCCCTCGGCCTCATCGAGAACCCGCACTTCAAGAAGTAGAGGGGATTGCACATGAAGGCGTAGGCCCGCGGGGCGAGGGGCCGGCGCCCCCGCATGACGGAACACCCCGAGACGTGAGGACACCCATGCCCTTCACCCCGCTCCGCGTCCGCTCCCACGGCTCGCTCCTCGCCGGCGTCGCCGCTCCCGAAGCGCTCGCGGACCGCGCCCTCGAACTCGGCTACCGGGCGCTCGCGCTGACCGACCGCGACAACCTCTATCTCGCCGTCCGCTTCCTCCAGCACGCCGCAGCCAACGGCCTGCGGGCGCTGCCCGGCGCCGAGCTGACGCACGGCCGCGCGGCCGTGCTGCTGCTGCCGCTCGACCGCCGCGGCTGGGCCAACCTGTGCGCGCTGCTCACCGCCCGCCACCTCGATCCCGCCTTCGACCTCGCCGTCGCCGTCGGCGAACTGCACGCCGGACTCCACGTCGTCGCCGAGTCGCCCGCGCTCGCCGCCGCGCTGCTCGCCGCCGGCGTGCCGGCCGCCGCGGGCGCCACCGCGCCCGCCCGCGAAGGCCGCACGCCCGCGCGCCCCGTGGACGGCCGCCGCGGCGGGCTGTGGCTCGGCGTGCGCGGGCTGCCGTTCGAGCGGCCGCGCCTGCGCGAGCGGCTCCTCGCCGCGCGCGAGCTCGGCGTGCCCGCCGTCGCGACCGGCGACGTGCTCCTGCTCTCGCCCGCCGATCACGAAGCGCACCGCGTCGCCGTGACCGTCGCCGCGAACGAGCTGCTCGAACGCATGCCGCCCGGCTCCTTCGGCGCGCGCGAGGCCTGGCTCGCATCGCCCGCGGAGTGGGTGCGCCGTGTGCGCGCGGTGTGCGCCGGCGCCGGCTGCGCCGACGCCGCCGGCGTGCTGCTCGCCAACAACGAGGCGCTCGCCGAACGCTGCCGCTGCGCGATCGAGATGGGCGTGCCCATCTTCCCGCGCGCTCCGCGCCGGCCGGGCGACGACGCATCGGCGAACGCACCGCCGGCCGCGGGCGCGCACGCCGATGACGATGACCGCCGCTGGGCGATCCGCCGCCTGCGCGAGCTGGCGCGCGAGGGCCTCGAACGCCGCTACCCGGAGCGCACGTCCGTCGCGGGCGCGTCCGCGCGCGCCGCGTCCCCCGCCGTGCGCCGCGCGGCGCGGGCCCGTTGCGAGACCGAGCTCGCGCTCATCGAACGCATGGGCTTCACCGATTACTTCCTGCTCGTCGCCGACATCGTCGGCTTCGCGCGCTCGCGCGGCATCCCGACCGTCGGCCGCGGCTCGGGCGCCGCGTCCATCGTCGCCTACCTGCTCGGCGTGACCAACGTGGACCCGATCCGCTACGGCCTGCGCTTCGAGCGCTTCCTGCACCCGCAACGGCGCGACTGCCCCGACCTCGACGTGGACCTGTGCTGGCGCCGTCGCGACGAGGTGATCGCGCACGTCTACGAGGCCTACGGCGCGAGCCGCGTGGCGATGATCGCGACGCACGCGACGCTCGGCCCGCGCGCGGCGTTCCGCGAGGCGGCCAAGGTCCTCGGCGTGCCGCTGCCGCGCGTCAACGCGCTCGCGCGCCGCGTCCCGCGCGGCGCCCTGCCCGACTCCTCGGCGCTCGAACGGACGCTGCACGCGGGCCACGCGGACGAGTTCCGCGAGCCGCGCATCGCCGAGGCGCTGCGCCTCGCCGCGAAGCTCGCGGGCGCGCCGCGGCACCTGGGCGTCCACTGTGGCGGGCTCGTCATCGCCGACCGCGAGCTGACGCACTACCTGCCGCTCGAGCGCGCGGCCAAGGGCGTCGTGATCTCGCAGTTCGAAATGCGCGCGGTCGAGGCGATCGGGCTCGTCAAGATGGACCTGCTCGGCAATCGCGCGATCACCACCATCGGCGAATGCCTCGAGCTCACGACGGGCGGCGCACACGGCGGCGCGGCCGCCTTCGCGGACGTGCGTCAGGTCGTGCCCGACTTCGTGCCCGACCCGGACGACATCCCCGACGACGACACGCGAACCGGCGAGGTGGTCGCCGCGGGCGACACGCTCAACTGCTTCCAGCTCGAGTCGCCCGCGATGCGCGGCCTGCTGCGCATGCTGGCGGGTGACACGCTCGACGACACGGTGGCGGCGGTCGCGCTCGTGCGGCCGGGGCCCGCCGAGTCCGGCGCCAAGGCGGCGTTCTGCCGCCGCCGCCGCGGGCTCGAGCCGGTCGCGTTCCCGCACGAGCGGCTGCGCGAAACGCTCGCCGGCACGCACGGCGTGCTGCTCTACGAAGAGGACGTCATGCGCGTCGCGCACGCGCTCGTCGGCCTGCCGTTCGCCGAGGGCGAGACGCTACGCCGCGCGATCGCCGCCGCGCGCGACGAGGAGGAGTTCCGCTTCCTCGAGCGCGGTTTCCTCGCGCGTTGCGCGCGCGCGGGCGTCGCCGAAGCCGACGGCCGGCGCGTGTGGGCCGAACTCGCGCGCTTCGCCGGCTACGCGTTCTGCAAGGCGCACGCGGCCGGCTACGGCCGGCTCGCCTGGCAGAGCGCGTGGCTCAAGACGCGCCTGCCCGCCGCCTGGCTCGTCGGCGTGCTGCACTCGCACGCCGGCATGTACCCGACATGGGTGCACGTCGAGGACCTGCGCCGCGGCGGGCTTCATCGCCCGCCGGTGCGGGTGCTCGCGCCCTGCGTGCTGCGCTCGGCCTGGGAGAGCCGGCTCGAGGACGACGGCGGCGCGTGGCCGCGCGCGACCGGGCCGACGGCGGCGCGTGGCGCTTCGGCCGGCGCGGACCTGGCGGCGGAGGAGGGCGCCGCGAGGCGGCGCGTCGTGGCGGTCGGCGTCGTGGTGGCGGCCCGCGCCGCGCCATCAGCGGCGAGCGGCGGCGCGCCACCTGCGGCGCTGCTCGCCCGCCACGGCGCCGTGCGCGTCGGGCTGCATCGCGTCACCGGGCTTTCGCACGCGACCGGCGCGCGGATCGTCGCGGCGCGCGGGGCGCGCGCGTTCGCGAGCCTGGCCGATCTCGTGGACCGCGCGCGCGCCACGCCGCCCGAGCTGGCAGCGCTGGTGCTCGCGGGCGCGTGCGATGCGCTGCCGGGCCCGGGCGGCCGCCCGCGTACGCGCGCGTCCATGCTGCTCGAAGCGCGCGTCGGCACGGCGCTCGCCGCGGCCGCGGGCCGGCGCGGCGGGGCGCGCGCGGGAGTGCGTGGCACGCTGGTCTCGCCCGACGGTGTTCCGCTCGCGCCGGCGGCCGGGGCCCCGAAACCGGGAGGCGAGGCGCTGCCGGAGCTGCCCGAGCTGCCGCGCGCCGAGCGCGTGCGCGGTGAGTTCGCCTCGACGGGCCTGTGGTTCAGCGCCCATCCGCTCGAGGTGTTCGCGCCGCCTGAGGCGCTCGAGGACACCGTGTCGTGCGCTTCGCTCCACCACTGGGTGGGCCGCTGGGTCGCCCTTTGCGGCGTGCCGTGCGCCTCACGGCGCGTCGAGGCGAAGACCGGCGGTCACGTGCTGTTCACGACGCTCGCCGACCGTGGCGGCGCCGCCGAGTGCGTCGTCTTCCCCCGCGACTACCGGCGGCTCGGCGCCGCGATGTCCGGCGAGGTCGTGCGCGTCGAGGGCCGCGTGGACGAGACGCTCGGCGCGCTCACGGTGGTCGTCGAGCGCGCGGCCTCGTTCGGAGCCGGCGGCTCGCGATCCGAAGGCGCGCCCTCACGCAACCGGCCCGAGTCCGCGCTCACCCGCCGGGCCGGCGAGCAGGGCCCGCCGTCGCGATACCGCGTCGCGCCGTAGCGGTGCACGCGCGAACCGCACGCGACGGGGCGCGTCCGCCCGTTGCGTGCGCCCGGCGTGGGTCGCGGTGCCGGCGGAAGGCGCCGCGTGGACTGGAAACCATCGCGCGGGCGGACCGCCCTCAGCCCGCGTGCCGCGCCGCCTCGGCGCATGCCTGCACGATGTCGCCCGCGGGCACGATCGAGCGGATCGCGCCGACGCTCTTGCCGGCCTGCCAGACCTCGCGGTTCCCGCGTGGATCGTAGGCGTCGCGCTTCATGAGCCACAGCGACTTGAGCGCGAACACCGTCCGCATCCAGTGCTTGCGCCGCCGGCCGCGCAGCATCCAGCGCTCGAACGCGTTCACCTTGAGGCCCGCGCGCTTCACGCCCGGTGTGTTCAGCACCGCCACCGGCACGCCGGTGATGCGCTCGGAGAGCACGACGTCGTCCTCGTCCGCGTCGAGGATCGCCTGCTTGTACGACGCGCTCGCCGTGCACTCCGTCGTGGCGATGAAGCGGGTGCCCATCTGAACGCCCGCGTAGCCGAGGCGCAGCGCCTCGACGAATCCGGCGGCGTCGCCGACGCCGCCCGCGCACACGACGGGCAGGCCGAACGGCGCGAGCTCGGCGAGCAACTCCCGCGCGCCGCGCGGTCCGGCGTGGCCGCCCGCGCGGCGGTTCACGGCGATGAGACCGTCCACGCCGCCGTCGATCGCCTTGGCCGCCCACTTCGCCTCGGTCACGTCGTGGTACACGACCCCGCCCGCCGCGTGCGCCGCCTCGCACACCCAGCGCGGGTTGCCGAGCGAGGTGACGAAGAACCGCACGCCCTCCTCCAGCGCCTCGTCCACCCAGCGTCGCATGCGCTCCATGTAGGCCTTCGAGGATTTCTCGATGAGCGCGTTCATGCCGATCGGCTTCGCGGTGAGGGTCCGCATGTAGCGCAGCGCGGCGCGGAACTCGCGCTTGTGCACGTAGGTCAGAGACACGGGCTGGGCGATGCCGATGCCGCCGGCTTCCGAGACCGCGGCGACCAGCTCGGGGTTGCCGCACGGATACATGGCCCCGCCGATGAGCGGCACCTCGATGCCCGCGTGTCGCGTCAGCGGCGTGTCGAGCAGCCCGGCGCTCATCGCGGACCCGGCCCGGGCGGTGCCGCCGCCCGCGGCCCCGGAGCGCACGGGCCGTCCGCGTGCGGTCCCGCCTTCCGCGGCGGACGCGCGCCCGTCATCGCGGAGGCGCGGGCGGCGGCGCCGGACCGAGCCGCCAGCGAACGATGATGACCGCCACCACGTCGCCCGCGGCGTCGCGGATCTCGGCGCGCACGTCGTGCTCGAGGTCGCCCGTCACCGCGGGCACGGTCACGTTCGCTTCGGCGAGCAGCGTGCCGCGGGCCTTCTTCGCGTAGGTCGCGTTCAGGCCGAGCACGATGCCGCGCACACCGGCCGGCAGCGCGGTCGTCATCGCGAGGCCGCTCGCCAGTTCGCCCAGGTTGGCGAGCGCGACGGCGTGGACCGAGTTCAGGTGATTGCGAATGCCGCGGCGGTCACGCAACTCGAGCTTCACGCGACCGGGTTCGAGCACGATCACCCGCGCGCCGAGCGCGCCGCTGTACGGCACGAGGCGGCCGAAGACGAACATGAACAGCGCGCGGCCGAACGGCAGCGGCGAAAGCGTGCGCCACAGGGCGAGCACGCGGGTCCCGGGAGACTCGGCGGGCGGCATGGCGGCACTCTCCCAGCGCCCGCGCGGACGGGCAAGCAGGCGGTCAGGCCTTCGGGGCCTCGCCGGAGGCCTTGCGCATCCGCCCGACCTGGACGAGCAGGTCCCACGACATGCCCGCGGCGTTCACCAGCGTGACGATGGTGAGCATCATGAACTGCAGCATGCGCCCCGGTCCGGGTTCGACCAGGAACCCGATCGAGGCGGCCACCGCGATGCCGAAGATGAAACCTGCGAGCCCGAGTCGCCGGCGCAGAAACTGCTCGTGCCGGGTCAACTGTCGTCGGGCACGCGCCCGGTACATGTTCCAGGCGATGTACCCGAGGCTCACGGTGGACAGCACGAACACCGCGAGCCCGAGCACCCGCGGCGGCGGGTCCGGGATGAGAAAGAAGAGCGAGAGCGTGAGCACGAAGATGAAGTTCAGGTACGCCATGCGTGCGGCCGCGAGGAGGTGCGCGCGTTCGTCGTGGAGAAGCGTGTCGAGGTGGAACGAAAGCGCCACGAACAGCAGGCCGACGAGCGTGACGGCGGCCGTGCCGGCGAGCAGGTAGAACTCGTGCCAGCCTTCGATCGCGTGCCTGAGCGCCGTGGCGGCGACGGCGGCCGAGTCGGGCGCGGCGCCGCTCTTCGCGTGCAGGAACGGCAGCGAGAGGAGCAGCGCCGCCGGGCTCACAGTTCCAGTTCCGTCCGTCGGGACTTGAGCGCACCCAGCACGAACGAGAGGTGCTGGTCGAGGTCCACGCCCAGCTCGGCGGCGCCGTTGACGATGTCGTCGCGGTTCACGTTGCGGGCGAAGTCGGCGCGCTTGAGCTTCTTCTTCACCGACGCGACCTCGACGCCGGCGATGGACTTGTCGGGCTGGACGAGCGTGCACGCGACGAGGAAGCCGCACAGCTCGTCGCACGCGAACAGCGCCTTCGCCATCGGCGTGTCGCGCGGCACGCCCGTGTGCGTCGCATGGCCGAGCACGGCGCGGCACACGTCCTCGGGCCAGTCCTTCTCGCGCAGCACGGCGACGCCCTGCACGGGGTGACGCTCGAGATCGGGGTGGCGCTCCCAGTCGAAATCGTGGATGAGGCCGGTGATCCCGTAGCGCTCGACGTCGCCGCCGTGCGCCTCGGCGTACGCGCGCATGGCGGCCTCCACGACCAGGCAGTGCTTGCGGAGCGCCGGGTTCGCGACCCACTCGTGCAGCAGAGAGAGCGCTTCCTCGCGGGTGGGCAGAGTGGCCGCGGACATCAGCGTTCGCGGACGTGCGGTTCGCGCGAAAGGGCGACCACGACCGGCGCCGGGCTCACTTCTGGAAGAACTCCCGGTTCTTCGCGGTGAAGCTCGCCCACTTCTCGGGCACGCCGTTGTCCGGGAAGATCGCCTGCACGGGGCAGGCGGCTTCGCAGGCCTGGCAATCAATGCACTCGTCGGGATGGATATAGAACTGGTCCTCGCCCTCGTAGATGCAGTTGACGGGGCAGACCTCGACGCACGACTTGTCCTTCACACCGATGCACGGCTCGGCGATGACGAACGGCATGGCGACAACCTCCGATGCGAAACCAGCGTGCCGGGATCGAACCGGCGCGCGAGCAGGCGGGCCCTTGGAAACCGCGGACCAGTCTAGGTAAGCCGCCGCGATGCGGCAAGGCGGCCCCGCGATCCGGACCGCGTTCCCGCGCGTCCGCCCCCCGCGTTCGAGCGACGGTGCGGCGCCATGCGAGCCGCGGGCTGGACGGCTCGCCTAGATCTCGGCCTTCTCCACGCGCGCGCGCTCGAGGCCGGTGCAGCCTGCGAGCGCGTCCATGAGCGTCTCGTGCGGTGTCTCGCGCGTGACGCGGACCTCGAGCGACGCGGTCAGCCGGTTCTCGGCGACGAACCGCTCCGCCTGCACGAGCCCGACGTGCGCGCCGGTGCGGCGCAGCCGCGAATACACCTCGTCCAGCGAGTCCTGCTCGATCAGAGAGACCTGCACCCGGCGGGTCTCGAGCCGGTCGTCCTTGTCCTCGAGGCGGCGCAGCAGCGTGAGGGCGACCAGCCCCAGCGCGGTGACGAACACGGCGGTCATGTACATGCCGCCGCCGGCGGCCATGCCGATCGCGCCGACCAGCCACAGACCCGCGGCCGTCGTCAGGCCCAGCACGTTGAGCCCGGTGCGCATGATCGCGCCGCCGCCCAGGAAGCCGATGCCCGTCACGATGGACGCCGCGATTCGCGAGACGTCCACCTCGACGTGCTCGGCGCTCGTGTAGGACTGGTGGTCAATGAAGTGCGTGGAGACGACCATGTAGGTCGCCGAGGCGAGCGCCACGATCATGTGCGTGCGCAGCCCGGCCGGTCGGCCGCGCCGGTCGCGCTCCATGCCGATGACGCCGCCGAGCAGCGCGGCCACCACGATTCGCAGCATCTCCCAGCCGTGCATTCCGTCCGCCTCCGTCTCCCCATCCCGCCGCAGGCGCGCCGGTGCGCGCCAGGACGACCTCCGGCGGGGCGCTGTTCCCGCGTGCATACCACGGCGTGCGCGCGAACGCACGGGAAAGCGACGGACGCGGCGGGCGGCCGCGGGTCCGCGCCCCTTACCGCAGGCGCACGATGCGCCGCGAGAGCGTCGCGCCCGCGGTCTCGAGCCGGGCGAGATAGATGCCCGCCGGCGCGGCGCGACCGCCGGCGTCGCTGCCGTCCCAGTCTTCCGAGTGCGCGCCCGCGACCAGCGCGCCGTCCACCAGGACTCGCACGCTCCGCCCCTGCACATCCAGGATCGAGAGTCGCGCGTGTCCGGGGGCCGCCAGCGTGAAGGCGAGCGTCGTTCCACCCCGCGCGGGATTCGGCCACGGCCGGGCGAACGCCAGCGTCGCGGCGGCGGCGTTCACGTCCGCCGGCGCACCGTAGGTGATCCGGCGCACCTGCCCGCCGGTATATTGCGTGTAATAGAGGGCGCCGTCGCCACCCATCAGCAGGTCCACCGGACCTCCGCCCCAACCCCAGCCCGCCGTCGTGCCCCAGGGCATCGTGACCGACACGACGCTGTCGCCGGCGAGCACCATGCGGCCGATCTGCCCGCGCGAGTGATCCACGAAGAAATAGTTGCCCGCGTACCCGGGCGGGAACGATCCGCCGGTGTGGAACGCGGCGCCGGTGATCGAGGCGCCGTTGCCCGCGTGCGGGTAGGTGAAGATCGGATTCACCGCGTCGGCCGGGGCGGGCTGTTCGGCGCCTTCGTGGTCGGGCCAGCCGAAGTCGGCTCCCGGGTCGCCGCGGTTGATCTCCTCCCACAGGTAGGAGCCGACATCGTTCACGAACGGCCGCAGCGTGCCCGGCTGGAGCGCGAAGCGAAACGGGCTGCGAAGGCCCTTCTGCCAGATTTCGCCACGCGCCCCGGGAACGCCGATGAGCGGATTGTCCGCCGGGATCGAGCCGTCCAGGTTCAGGCGCAGCAGCTTGCCCTCGAGCCGGTCGTTCATGCGCGGCCAGCCGAAGAACTCGCCGTCGCTCACGTCGCCGATCGTCAGCCACAGATGCCCGTCGGAGCTCGTCCGCAGTCCGCCGCCGACGTGATAACCGGCGCCAGTGGGCAGGGGTGCGATCACCACGACTTCGCTGCCCGCCAGGACCGTGTCCGCCTGAACCGTGAAACGGGAGACGCGGTTCTCCGGCGCGGGCTGCGAGCCCGTGTACGGCGTCCAGAACACGTACAGCCAGCGATTCACCGCGTAGTCCGGATCGAGCGCGATGCCGAGCAGGCCCTGCTCCTCGTAGGTCTCGACCGGCAGCGTGAGCATGGGCGCGGGAAGCAGTCCGCCCTGATCCACGACGCGGATCACGCCGCCCCGCAGACCGACCAGCAGCCTGCCTTCGGGGGTCATCGCCAGGGTCGTGGGCTGTTCGAGCCCGCTCACGACGGGCTGGTCGTCGAATCCGGCGGGGTGGGTCTGGGCGCGCAGGTCGGGCGTGGCGAACAGCAGGATCAGCAGGATCAACAAGACGCGGTTTCGCGGCACGGGAAGCTCCGAAGCGAAGGGTGCTGGAAACTTCGGCGGGCCGCTCGCAGGGCCGACATCGCGCGAACCCCGCCGCGGCCGCGCCGGGGAATTCTAGTGGTGCCCGCCAACGCGTCACCAGCCCAAAGTGTCCAGCGGCCGCAAAACGCTCCGTTCCGAAGGGCGCCCGGTGAACCTTTCCGGACGCGGGTGCCTCTCAACATGAGCAACCGGCCCCGCCGCGCGAACGACGCCCGCCATCTGCTCCCGCCGGTTGGCGGAGCCGCACCGGGCGAGGCTAATATCCGCGGCGCTCGCCACACCTTATGACCTGCATGGGAGGCGCCAGTGTCGCGCGTTCACGACGTCCTGATCCTCGGCTCCGGCCCTGCCGGCTACACGGCCGCCATCTACGCGGCGCGAGCCAATCTCAAGCCCGTCGTCTTCACCGGCCTTCAGCCCGGCGGCCAGCTCACGATCACGACGGAGGTCGAGAACTACCCCGGCTTCCCCGAGGGTCTGCTCGGGCCCGAGCTGATGGACAAGTTCCGCGAACAGGCCGCCCGCTTCGGCACCGAGATCCTCGATCAGACGGTCGAACGCGTGGACTTCTCGGGCCGCCCGCTGCGCGTCTGGTCCAACGAGGTCGAATACGCGGCGCGCAGCGTGATCGTCGCGACCGGCGCGAGCGCCATGCTGCTGGGGCTGCCGAGCGAGGCCGAGTTCATGGGCGCGGGGGTCAGCGCCTGCGCGACGTGCGACGGCTTTTTCTTCAAGGGCAAGCGGGTGATCGTGGTCGGCGGCGGCGACACGGCGATGGAGGAAGCCACGTACCTGACGCGCTTCTGCTCCGAGGTCGTGGTCGTCCACCGGCGCGACGAGCTGCGCGCCTCGAAGATCATGCAGGAGCGGGCGCTCGCGAACGCGAAGATCCGGTTCGTCTGGAACAGCGAGATCGCCGAGGTGCTCGGCGAGCCGCACCGCCGCGTCACCGGCGTCCGGCTGCGCGACACGAAGACGGGCGCGCTCACCGAAATGGCGGTGGACGGCGTGTTCGTCGCGATCGGTCACCAGCCGAACACCGGGTTCCTCGGCGGCCAGCTCGAGACGAACGCCAAGGGCTATCTCAAGGTGAAGCCGGGCACGTCGTACACGAGCGTCGAGGGCGTGTTCGCCGCCGGCGACGTTTTCGACTCGGTGTACCGTCAGGCGGTGACCGCGGCCGGCAGCGGCTGCATGGCGGCGATCGACGCCGAGCGCTGGCTCGAAGCGCAGGCCCACGCCGAGCATGCGGCGGCCTCGCGCGCATGACGCGGCGCTAGGCAGGGGAACGGAGGCGGATCTTGGAACGCGAAGTCCTCGAGTTCGACGTCCAGTTCGTCGGCGCGGGCCCGGCCGGCCTTGCGGGTGCGATTCACCTCGCGAGCCTGATCGCCCGGCACGATGAGGCCGTCGCCGCCGGCGGCGCCGGAAAGGCGCTCGGCGAGATCGGCATCGCGGTGCTCGAGAAGGGCGCCGAGGTCGGCGCGCACGGCTTCTCGGGCGCGGTCATGGACCCGCGCGGCATGGCGGAGCTGCTGCCCGACTGGCGCGAGCGCGGCTGCCCGGTCGCCGCCGACGTCGCGCACGACGACGTCTACATTCTCTCGCGCGACGGACAGTTCAAGCTGCCCTTCCTGCCGCCCGTGCTCAGGAACCACGGCAACGTCATCGTCAGCCTCGGCGACGTGTGCCGGTGGCTGGCGACGATCGCCGAGGAGAAGGGCGTCCTGATCGCGACCGAGACCCCGGCCGCCGCACCGCTGCTCGAGAACGGCCGGTTGCTCGGTGTGCGGACGGGCGACAAGGGCGTGAGCAAGTCGGGCGGGAAGAAGAGCACCTACCAGCCCGGCGCCGACGCGCTCGCCAAGGTCACGGTCCTGTGCGAGGGCCCGCGCGGCTCGCTCACGAAGCAGCTCGAAGGACCGCTCGGCCTGCTCGCCGGCCGCGATCCGCAGGTGTACGCGACCGGCGTGAAGGAGCTGTGGGAGGTGCCGCCCGGACGCGCCGCCAAAGGCCGCGTCATCCACACGATGGCCTGGCCGCTCGACCGTCACACGTTCGGCGGCGGCTTCATCTACGGACTTTCCGACACGCAGTGGTACGTGGGCTTCTGCACCGGACTCGACGCGCCCGACCCGACGAGCGACCCGCACGGCAACCTGCAGAGGTTCAAGGAGCACCCGCTCGTGCGCGGCCTGCTCGAAGGCGGCAAACCCGTCGGCTACGGCGCCAAGGCGATCCCCGAGGGCGGCTGGTACTCGATGCCGAAGCTGTCGGCCGAAGGCCTGCTGCTCGCCGGCGACAACGGCGGGTTCCTGAACGGCGGGCGGCTCAAGGGCATTCACCTCGCGATCAAGTCGGGCATGCTCGCGGCCGCGACGATCTTCGAGTGCCTCAAGGCGGGCGATTTCTCGAAACAGAAACTCGCGGACTACGAAACGCGCGTCGCGTCGTCGTGGGCGGGCGAGGAGCTGCGCTCGATGCGCAACTTTCACCAGGCGTTCGACGGCGGACTCTGGCAGGCGCTGCCGCGCACCGGCTTCCAGATGTACTTCGGCGGCCGCGACCCGTTCGGCGACCACCTGCCGGGTCACGCGAGCCACGAACGCATGCGCAAGCTCGCCGAGGTGCACCCCAACGGCAAGCCGGCGCCGCGCAAGTTCGACGGCAAGCTCACCTTCGACAAGCTGGCCGACGTCTATCTCTCCGGCACCCTGCACGAGGAGGACCAGCCCGTGCACCTGGTGGTCGCCGACCTCAACGTCTGCGCCACGACCTGCCGCACCCAGTACGGCAACCCGTGCCAGCATTTCTGCCCGGCGAACGTCTACGAGATGGTCCCCGACGAGGCGAAACCCGGAGCGCTGAGGCTGCAGATCAACGCCGCGAACTGCGTGCACTGCAAGACCTGCGACATCGCCGATCCATTCCAGATCATCACCTGGACCACGCCCGAAGGCGGCGGCGGCCCGAACTACAAGCACCTCTAGAAGAGAGGAGCCCATGTCGCTCCGCCCGCTGTTCGGCTTCGCCCTCGTCGTGCTGCTCGCGACGACGTTGTCGTGCGCCGTCTCGGACGTGCCGGGGGTGTACGCGCCCGGCGAAAGCCCGGCCATGCCGCTGCAGAGCGCCGCGCGCGAGGGGCTCGCTCCCCCGTATCGCGGATTCTACGACGCGCTCGAAGGCGAGGGCGACTGGACGCTGATCGAGCCCTACGGCTGGGTCTTCCGGCCGCGGGTCAACTTCGACTCGTGGCGTCCCTACGAACAAGGCTGGTGGGAGCCGTCGGACGCCTACGGCTGGGTCTGGTATTCGAACGACCCGTTCGGCTGGATCACCGATCACTACGGCGCGTGGTTCTACGATTCGTTCCAGGGCTGGGTCTGGCAGCCCGGCCCCGTCTGGGGACCGGCGTGGGTGGCGTGGGTTTCGGTCGGCGACTATCTGGGCTGGGCGCCGCTCGGTCCCCCGGGCTACGACGACTACGCGGACGCGCCGGGCGGCGTCTTCACGTTCGCCGGCGCGCAGCAGTTCAACGGCATGAACCAGACCTCGACCGCGCTCTACGTGATGCGCCCGCCGGTCACCGACCGGCCGGTGCGCGAGATCGCGAACTGGGCGCGGCGCGGCGGCGTGACCTACAACCGTGGTCCGGATGCGGCGCTCCTCACGCGATTGGGCGGAGCGTTCAGCGCGCCGCTGCAGGAACCGGCCGTGCGCCGGGTGAAGCTTCCCGCGCTCGCGCCGCCGGGCGAGTCGGATCTCATCCGGCGGACCGAGCGCGCCGTGAACGCGGGCGCGCGAGTCCTCGGCCAGGCGCGCGTCGAAGCGCCGCCGCCCATGCCGGCCGCGCCGAGAATGAAGGCGCCCGTGCCGGTTCCCGTGCCTCCCGAGCCCGCGACGCCGGCCGACAGCGTCGTGCGTCACGACTCGACGCGCGTCGGTCATCCGGGTCCGCGGCCTCCGAAGAAGCACCCCGGGCCGCCCCGCCCGCAGCGCGAGCCGCGGCACCCCCGTGCCGAACCCGACAGCACGAAGGGCTGATCCGCCGCGCGACGCATCGCCCGGCGAGCGGCTCAAGGCGCGCGCCCTGGCGCTCGGTTTCGACGCCGCGGGCATCGCGCGCGTGGAGCCGCTCGAGGCGATCGGGCGCTACGAGGCGTGGCTCGCCGCCGGCCGTCATGGCGACATGGCGTGGCTCGCCAACGACAAGCACCGCTCCCGGCGGGCGGACCCGGCCCGCCTGCTCGCCGGCATCCGCTCGGTGCTGTGCGTCGCGCTCGCGTATCCGCCGGCGCGCGAGGAGGCGCTCGACGCGCGCGTCGGTCGCATCGCGCGCTACGCCGCCGGCGAGGACTACCACGCGCTCATGAAGGAGAAGCTCGGCGCGCTCGAGGACTGGATCCGCGCCGAACTCCTCCCCGGCTCGGGCTCGCTCTGGTACTCCGACACCGGCGCGATCCTCGAGCGCGGCTGGGCCGAACGCGCCGGGCTCGGCTGGATCGGCAAGCACTCGGGGCTCCTCTCGCCCGCGCGCGGCTCGTACTTCCTGCTCGGCGAAGTGCTCATGGACCGCGACCTCGAGCCCGACGCGCCGCTCGCGGGCGAGCACTGCGGCACCTGCACGCGCTGCCTCGACCAGTGTCCGACGAACGCGATCGTCGCGCCCTACCAGGTGGACGCGCGCCTGTGCATCTCCTACCTGACGATCGAGCTGCGCGGGCCCATTCCGCGCGAGCTGCGGCCGCTCGTCGGCGACTGGATCTTCGGCTGCGACGTCTGCCAGGAAGTGTGTCCCTGGAACCGCTTCGCCCCGCCCGCGCGCGAGGCGCGCCTGCACGCTCGTGAGCTCGAGGGCTGGACGCTCGAGCGCTTCCTCGCGCTCGATGAGCCCGGGTTCCGGGAACTGTTCGCGACCAGCCCGATCCGGCGCGCGGACCGCGAAGGGTTCCTGCGCAACGTGTGCGTCGCGCTCGGCAACCGCGGGCAGGCCGCGGCGCTGACGGCGCTGGCGCGCTCGCTGGCGCACGATCCCTCGCCGCTCGTTCGCGGGCACGCCGCCTGGGCGATCGGCCGGATCGCCGCCGCGGCGGGCCTCGCGACGGCGGACGGCCCGGCCGCGGGCTTCGATCGGGCGCGCCACGATCGGACGGACAACGGCCCCGCGGGCGGCGACGCGGGGAACGGGTCGCGCACGGTGGACGCCGGCGGCGCGATCCACGAACGGGCGAACGCGGTGCTGCGCGCGGCGGAGCACGACGACTCCACGTTCGTGCGCGAGGAAGCGACTCTCGCGCTCGCCGGGGTGCGCGCTTGACGCTCCTGCGCCCCGCATGCGTGCGCCCGGCGGTCGCTGTGGCGCTGGCGGCGCTGCTGGCCGCGCCCGCAGGGGCGGGCAGGCCCGTCATCGGCGCCGATCTCTCCTCGCTGCCGCGCGTGGAGGCCGGCGGCGGCGTCTTTCGCGTGCGGGGCGACACGGTGAATGCGATGGTCGCGCTGCGCGACGCCGGGCTGGACGCCGTGCGGCTGCGCGTCTGGCACTCTCCCGCCGGCGGCGAGTGCGGGCCCGCGGCCACGGTCGGGATGGCGAAGCGGGCGCACGCGCTGGGCCTGCGCGTGATGCTCGACCTGCACTACTCGGACACCTGGGCCGACCCGGGGAAGCAGACGCCTCCCGCCGCGTGGCGTGAACTTCCGCCCGCGACGCTCGCCGACAGCGTGCGCGCGTGGACGCGCGACGTGCTCGCGAACTGCGTCGCCGCCGGCGCGCCGCCCGAGTGGGTTCAGCTCGGCAACGAGGTGGACGCGGGGATGCTCTGGGACGCTGGCCGCCTCGGCGCGGGCGGCGCGAACGCCGACGGCTTCGCCGCGCTGCTGCGCGCCGCGGCCGAGGGCGCGCGCGAGGGCGCGCCGCACGTCCGGCGCATCGTGCATTTCTCGCGCGGCGGCGATGCGGCGGCGAGCGCGGCGTTCTTCGGCCGGCTCGTCCGGCTCGGCGTGCCGTTCGAGATCGCGGGGCTCTCCTACTACCCGTGGTGGCACGGCTCCCTGGCGGACCTCGAGCGCAACCTCGATGCTCTCGCGCACAGCCTCGGCCGCGATGTGATGGTGGTCGAGACCGCCCATCCGTGGACGCTGCGGGCGTTCGACTCCACGCACAACCCGGTGGGCGAGCCGCGGCAGGTCGGCGCGTGGCCGGCCACGCCGCGCGGCCAGGCCGCGTTCGCGCGCGCCGTGCGCGGCGCGGTCGCGGGCGTACCTAGTGGCCGCGGCGCGGGTGTCTTCTGGTGGGAACCCGCGTGGATCGCGGCGCCCGGCTACGGCTCGCCGTGGGAGAACTGCGCGCTCTTCGACTCCGCCGGCGCCGCGCTCCCGGCGCTGCGCGCCTTCGCGCGCTGAACAGGCTTCGGCGATTCGGCATCCGTGGCTCGACGGCGGTGCGCCCGGCGAGGGCGCAGCCATGGATGGCGAGAGCCCGAGTGGATGCAGCGCAGCGAGGCAGGAAGCCGAGCAAGCGGGCCGCCGTCGAGCCACGGATGCCGAATCGCTGAATGTCCGCTAGTCGGCGCCCAGCGTCTGGCCCGATGCCCATGAGGCTTCGCCGCCTTCGAAGTGCTCCTTCTTCCAGATCGGCACGGCGCGCTTGAGCTCGTCCATCGCCCAGCGGCAGGCGTCGAACGCGGGCCCGCGGTGCTCGGCGGCGACGACCACCACGACGCTCGCCTCGGCCGCTGGCACGTCGCCCAGCCGGTGGACGATCATGCAGGTGGCGATCGCGAACCTTCCGCGCGCCTCACGCTCGATGCGGCCGAGCGCCTCGAGCGCCATCGGCTCGTAGGCCTCGTACTCGAGCCGCGTCACGCGCCGGCCTTCGTGATGGTCGCGCGTCGTGCCCAGGAACGTGACGATCGCGCCCAGGTCGGCGCGCGCCGCCGCGGCGGTGAGCGCGGCGTCGTCAATGCGGGCGCGGGTCAGTGCCGGCACGCGCCTAGCCTCCGCTCACCGGCGGCAGCAGCGCGATCTCGGCGCCATCGGCGAGCGCGTCGCCCTCGCGTGCGAGCGCGCCGTTGACCGCGACCGCCAGGTGCGGGCGGAGCGCGGCCAGCCGCGGGTGCAGGTGTATCAAGGTCTCGAGCGCGTCGCTCACGCGGGCGCCCGGCGCCAGCGAGATCGTCTCCTGCCCGCGCCCCGCCTGCTCGCGCGCCTGCGCGAACAACAGCACCTTCACCTTCAGCTCCGCCGCGCTCACTCTTGGACCCTCCCTCGCCGAGCGCCTATGCTCGCGGGCCCATGGACCCGACGCAAGCGCCTCCTGGCGGCGGCCCGCCGCAGCCCCCGGCCGACACTCCCGACTCCGCCGCGCTCGCGGCGCCCCCCGTGCCCGAAACGGGCCGGCCCTCCCCGCAGCGCGGACTGCTGGCGTGGGTGGTCCTGATCGGTGCGGGCTCGCTGGCCAGCACGCTGCTCTTGCACCCCGAGCTCGCGCTGCTCTTCGCGGGCGCGGGCGTGTTCGCGCTCGCCCAGGCGACCGACGCGGCGTCCGAGGCTTCGGCCTATCGCCACTGGGTGCGCGACCTGTTTCCGGAGCGCAGCCTCGGCGGCGAGTTCTTCCGGCTCATCGTCGGCGCCATCGTGCCCGGGGCGGGCGCGCTCGTCTACCTCGGCATCGGCAGCTACGCCTGGAAACTCGGCGACGAGTTCCACCACCGCTTCGCGGCGCTCTGGAGCTTCGCCGCCGCGGGCGTCAGCCTGCTGCTCATTGCCCGGCCCGTCGCCGACCGCCTGACCACGATGATCTTTCGCTCCGCCGTCGTCAGCCGGACGCGGCGGCTCGCGGCGAGGCTCTTCGTGCTCGGCGTCCTGCTGCCCGTGCCGATGCAGGCGATGCTGCCCGACCTGCTCGACGCCATGCGTGACAGCCCGGTGCCGCTCGCCGACGCGCGCGCGCTGATCGCCCAGCTGCTGGGCGAGATCGCCATCGCGCTGGCGGGCGTCGGCTGGCTCGTGCACCGGCGCTGGCCACAGGCGCGCGAGCGGCTGGGCCTGGGCGGCGTGAAGCTATCGTACGTCGGCTTCGTGCTCGCCGGGCTGGTCGGCGCCATCGTCATCAACTCGGGCACCGAAATGCTCCAGCGCGCCGCGTTTCCCGGGCTGTGGCGGCACGACCAGGAAGTCACCCGGCTCATCGCCGGACAGATGCCCGTGTGGACCGCGCTGCTCCTGGGCCTGAGCGCCGGCCTCGGCGAGGAGGTCATGCTGCGCGGCGCGCTGCAGCCACGGCTCGGCATCGTGCTCACGTCGGTGCTGTTCGCGAGCGGGCACGTGCAGTACTCGTGGTACGGCATGACGACCATCGCGCTGCTCGGCATCCTGCTCGGCGTGGTGCGCCGGCGGACCAACACGACGACCGCGATCCTCGTGCACTCGCTCTACGACGTGTTCGCGGTCCTGACGTCGCAGGGCTGACGCCGGGCGGGCCAGCCGCTGCGTCACCGCGCGCCACCGCCCGCGGGCTGCGCGAGTCCGAACAACGGCGGCACGCCCCTGAACGCCCCGGGCCAGTTTTCGTCCTGCGCTCTCCGTCCCGACATTGTTCTGCGCGTGACGCCCGATGGCTTTCCCCGAAGGCTCGGCCGCTGGCATTCCCAATGCTGCATTCCCGGGCGTACGAGTCGTTCGAGTCGTCCGGCCGCGGTCAGAAGGAGGGCAGCCCATGAAACGTCAGTCCTGGTTCCGTACGGCACTCGCGCTGGTGGGCGTTGCGGGCTTCGGCCTGCTCGCCGCAGGCTGCACCAATGCGCGCGTCGTGGGCGTCTGGTCGGATCCCAACCGGCCGGCGGGCCCCGCGGGTTCGTTCCTCGTCGTCTCTCAGCGTAAGGACGCCGTTCAGCGGCGGCAGTGGGAGGACGATGTCCAGGCGCAGCTCGCGCGCTCGGGCCTGCGCGCCGTTTCGTCGTACACGCTCTTTCCCGACGGCGTCCCGAGCCAGCAGGCGCTCGACGACGCGATGACCAGCCAGCACTTCGACGCCGCGATCGTGCTCAAGCCCCTCAAGGCGACCCGGGACACCCGCTGGGTGCCCGGCTGGCGCAGCGTCGAGCCCGTCAATTACTACAACCCCTGGACCGGCTACGACCGCATCGTGTACCGCGGACGCTGGCATCCGGGTTACGCCGAAACCGATCACACGCTGCGTGAGCAGGTGACGGTTTGGGACGCGGCCGCGGGCGGCAGAATGGTCTGGGCCGCCACGGTCGAGAGCACGAACCCGTCCTCGGCGAGCGATCTGCGCCAGTCCATCGGCCGCGGCATCGTGCCGGGCCTGCGCAAGGCGGGCGTGATCGCGTAGCGCGCGGGTGGTCAACGCACGGCGGACTTCGCGAGCCGGTCGAGCCTACTCGACCGGCTCGCCCGGTTGCGGCGCGACGACCACGGCGCCGCAACCGCGTGCCGCGAGCTCGGCGCGCAGCGCCTCGGGCGTGCCGGTCAGCGCCGGAAACGTCCCGTAATGCATGGGCACCACCCACTTCGCGTCGAGCTTCGCCGCCGCCCACGCCGCTTCGCGCGGCCCCATCGTGAACAGGTCGCCGATCGGCAGCAGCGCGACCTCGGGCGCGTAGAGCTCGGCGATCACCGCGAAGTCCGCCATCGGTCCGGTGTCGCCGGCGTGGTAGAGGCGGAAGCCGTCCTCGAGCGTGACCACGTAGCCCGCTTCGCCGCCGCCGTACGGCTGACCCGGGGCGTCGAAGCTCGAGGAGTGCGCCGCATGAGTCATCGTGAAGGTGAGCCCGGCCGCCTGCTGCGTGCCACCCTTGCCCATCGGCAGGCAGGTCGAAACCCCCTGGGCCGCCAGCCAGATCGAGCACTCGTAGCTGCACACCACCTCGCAGCCGGTCCGCCCGACGATTCCGACCACGTCGCCGACGTGGTCGCCATGGGCGTGCGTAAGGGCGATGACGTCGCCCCTCCGCGGCGCACGCAGCGCCTCGGGCGTCCGCGGGTTGCCGGTCAGCCACGGATCGAAGAGCACGACCTTGCCGGTCTTCGTCACCAGCTCGAAGGCGCTGTGCCCGAGCCAGGTCAGACGAAAGCCGCGATCGAAGATCTTCATCGGAACGTTTCTCCCTGCGCGCGGCGGGCCGTGGGCACGCCGGCGCGCCCGGTGCGAGAGCAACGCGTCAGCGCGCCGTGCCGACTTCGCGGTCCGTGATCTCCTCCAGGCGCGCCGTGAAATGGCGCAGCACCGGCGCTTCCCAGGTGATGCGAAGCCCCTTCAGCCGCGCGCGCTGGCGGTGCAGCTCGATGACCGATTCGGCCACGTAGCGCATGTGCTCGGTCGTGTACACGCGCCGCGGCACCGCGAGCCGGACCAGCTCGAGCCGCGGGTAGGCGACTTCGCCGCTGTGCGCGTCGCGGTGCGCGAACATCAGGCTGCCCACCTCCACCGCGCGGATGCCGTAATCGCGGTAGAGCGCGGCGACCAGCGCCTGCCCCGGAAACTGCGACTGCGGGATCTGCGGCAGGAAGCGCTTCGCGTCCACGTACACCGCATGCCCGCCCACCGGCTTGACGATCGGCACGCCCGCCTGATCGAGCATCTCGCCCAGGTGCGCGACCTGGCCGATGCGGAACGCGAGGTAGTCCTCGTCCAGGACCTCCCGCAGGCCGCGCGCCATCGCCTCGAGATCCCGGCCGGCGAGCCCGCCGTAGGTCGGGAAACCCTCGATCAGGATGAGCAGGTTCGTGATCGCCGCCACCCATTCGGCATTGTTGAGCGCCAGGAAGCCGCCGATGTTGACGAGACCGTCCTTCTTGGCGCTCATGGTGCAGCCGTCGCCGTGGGAGAACAGTTCCCTCGCGATTTCCGCCACGGACTTGTTCGCATAACCGCTCTCGCGCTGCTGGATGAAATAGCAGTTCTCCGCGAAGCGGCAGGCGTCGAAGATCAGCGGCACGCCGTGGCGCCGGCACACCTCGCGCACCTGGCGGACGTTGGCGATGGAGACCGGCTGGCCGCCGCCCGAGTTGTTCGTGACCGTGATCATCACGAGCGGCACGCGACCCTTCTTTTCGGTCAGCAGCCGATCGAGCTTGCCCGGGTCGAGGTCGCCCTTGAACGGGTGCAGCGAAGTCGGGTCGAGCCCTTCGTCAATCACCAGGTCGGCCGCTTCCGCCTGCTGGTGTTCGACGTTCGCGCGCGTCGTGTCGAAGTGGATGTTGTTCGGCACCACGTCGCCCGGCTTGAGGAGCGTCGAGAACAGCAGGTTCTCGGCGACCCGGCCCTGATGCGTGGGAATGACGTGCTCGAAGCCGAAGATTTCGCGGACCGTCTTCTCGAAGTGAAAGTAGTTCCGGCTGCCCGAGTACGACTCGTCGCCGAGCATCAGCCCGGCCCACTGGTTGTCGCTCATCGCCGACGTGCCGCTGTCGGTGAGCAGGTCCACGTAGATGCTGTCCGCGGGCACCGCGAAGATGTTCAGGCCCGCCTCGCGGATCAGTTTCTCGCGCTCCTCGCGCGACACGCGGCGGATGGGCTCGACGACCTTGATGCGGAACGGCTCTGCTGGAAAACGCATGGGGAAGCCCCGGGGGTGTTCGTTCGGTGCTGCGGGGGAATGGACTTCGGGCAGGATAGCGATGGCGTTCGCGAGCGGGCAACGGGCCGTGAGGCCCATGCCGCCGGGCGCCGTCAGCGCCGGAGCTTGCTCCGCACGGTGGACCACCATCCCTGCACCACGTCCACGCGCGCCAACTCGGGGCCCTCGACGGGGTCCAGCGCGCACACGACCGTGCCGTCCGGCAGCTGCAGGCCGCTCACGATCCGGAAGCCCTCCGGGCCGAGCGTGAAGAGCCGGCGCGCGGGCCCCGGGGTGATGCCTCCGGCGCTGGAGACCTGCATCTCCCAGGCCTCGGCGGAGGTCGGGCCGGCGACGTACCAGAGCCGCCGGCCGTCGGCCGACCATGCCGGGATCGCCCCCGAGCGCACGAGCACGACCGGAAGGCCGGTCGCTCCATCCGGCGAGATCGTGCAGCCGAGGACTTGCTGGTTCCCGGTGCGGCGCGTGTCGAACGCGAGCAGCCGGCCGTCCGGTGAGAGATCCGTCTCGCCCACCTGCCACGCAGGGAGCACGGCCCGCACGCGCGACGCGCCCCCGCTCGCCGGAGCAACCTCGGCGATGAACAGGCGTTCGTTGCCGCGCGCACCGCCGCGGAACAGCAGGTGCCGGCCGTCGGGGAACCACTTCACGGCCCGCACCACGGAGTCGCCCCGGACGACGACGACCTTCAGCGCCGCTTCCTCCGCCCCGTAGCGACGGACGAACAGCCCCGAGCCGTACTGGTCAACCGACTGGTTGTACGCCATCCACTCCCCGTCGTGCGTGAACACCGGCCGGGTGACGTCCGCGCCCTCGACGCGGAGGATTCGCTGCCCCAGACTGTCGCCCGGCTCGAAGGCCCAGATCTCGTCGAAACCCCGCGCATTGGTCACCGAGATCGCGAGGCGCCGGCCGTCGAGGGCGACACCGGGTGCGTTGCCGAAGGCGCGCGGCGCGATGGGCAGCGGGGTGAACCTGCCGTCCAGTCCGAGCCGCTCGAGCGTGCGCCGCTCACCGACCGCGCCGCCCGGCGAGTAGAACAGGTCGCCGCGCGCCGTGAGCGCGAAGTGCCCGGGCAACCACTGGCCGCGCGTGCGAACGCCTTCGAAGAGCGGCACCGCGTCCCCGCGCGTGGCATGCGCCCGCGCGTCGTAGCGCGTGGCCAGGATGCTCGAGCCGCGCGAGAACAGCAGCACGCCGTCGCCGGTCAGATGCGCGTACTGCCCGTCTCGCATCACGGGAGACAGCCGCCCGGTGCGTACGTCGAGAACGGCCGTGCCCTGGTGCCAGCCGTCGGTCGCGTAATCGGTCGTGCCGACGAACACCTCGTCGCGGCCGGCACCGGCCATGGACGGCGGCACGAACGACGAAATCGTGCCCGCGTACTTTCCGCGCTCGACCACCTTCCAGCCGGACAGTCCCCCCGCCGCCGGGTCGTAGAGGGCGATGCGCTCGCCGTCGCCGTGGATGAACAGAACGCGGCCGCCGCTCAGCGGTGCCATCATTCCCATGCCCGCGGGGACGTCACAGACGGAAACCGCCGGGCTACCGTCGTCGGTGTTGGCCTTCATCACCCGCTCTTCGGGCGAATCGTCGGAGATCCGGGAGACGAACCAGAGCGTCCGCCCGTCGTCGCCGAACAGAGGCGCGTCCATGACCCGCTCGCCACCGGGCACGACCCGCCAGTCGGCCTCCGAGAGTCGGCGCACGAACAGGTCGGGTCCCTTGCGGTCGCGGTTCGGCGTCGTCAGCCGTGCGGCGATACGATCGCCGCTCGCCGGCACGTCCCAGTAGGCCGCGGCGGTGAAGCCGTCCACCCCGATGACGTCACCCGGCGGGGGCGGCACCGGGTAGCGCACCACGCGTGCCGCCTCGCGCCCGGCGAAGCGCATCGCACCCGCGCCCAGCAGCGCGCCCGCGACCAGCACGAGCGCCCCGAACGCGAGCGTGCGGCCGCGCGCGGACCGCGCCGGGGCGCCCTCCTCCCCCGCGGGCTCGGCGAGCGCGCGCTCGAGGGCGATGCGCGCCTCGCCCGCGTCGCGGAGGCGCTTGCGCGGGTCGCGCTCGAGGCAGCGCGCGAGCAACTCGCGCACCCGGCGGGGCGTCGCGCGCGGCAGCGCGGTCCAGTCCGGATCGCTCTGCAGGATCATCGCGATCGTGTCCGACAGCGTCTCGCCCGCGAAGCACTGCCGGCCGGCCAGGCATTCGTAGAGCACGGCGCCGAACGACCAGATGTCGGTGCGCCGGTCCACCGGCTTGCCGCGCGCCTGCTCGGGGCTCATGTACGCGGCCGTGCCGAGGATGACGTTCGCGCCCGTCAGGCCGCCCGTCAGCGTCGGGGAGTGCGAGTAGTCCGACACCGCGCCCGAGCTGGCGAGGTCGCCGCGCGCCAGGCCGAAGTCGAGCAGGCGCACCTCGCCGCCAGGCGTGACCATGATGTTCGCCGGTTTGAGGTCGCGGTGGACGATGCCGCTTTCGTGCGCGGCCTCGAGGCCCGTCGCCACCTGCCGGCACAGCTCGATCGCCTCGGCGACCGGCAGCGGGCCGGAGGCCAGGCGCTGCGCGAGCGATTCGCCCTCGACGCACTCCATGACGATGAAGCGCTGCGCGCCGTCGCTTTCGAGCCCGTGCAGCGTGGCCACGTTCGGATGGCGCAGCGAGGCGAGCAATCGCGCCTCGCGTTCGAAGCGGGTGATGCGCTCCGGATCGGCGGCGACGTCCTCGGGAATGACCTTGATCGCGACGTCGCGACCGAGCCGCGTGTCGCGCGCGCGCCAGACCTCGCCCATGCCGCCGGCGCCGAGCGGGGAGAGGACTTCGTAGGCGCCCAGTTTCGTTCCCGGTTGAATGGGCACGGGGCGCACCTTACCCCATGGAGGAACGCCCGCGCGGGGATTCTTGCGCCGAAGGCCCGGCGCGCACCAGCGGGACGCGCGAGCGGCGCGTCCGGGTCATTCGCGGCGCAGCGCGTGGAGCGTCTCGTCCAGCGCCTGCAGGAAGCGCGAGCGGTCGCGCGCGTCGAAGGGCGCGGGACCGGTCGTGGTCTCGAGCCCCGCGCCGCGGAGGTCGGCGAGCAGGTTTCTCGTCGCCAGCGCCTCGCCGACGTTCTCCTCGGTGAACGGCTGCCCCGTCGGCCCCAGCACGCGCGCCCCGTTCGCGACGCATCGCGCCGCGAGCGGGATGTCGGCCGTGACCACGACGTCGCCGGCTCCCGCGTGCGACGCGATCCACTCGTCCGCCGCGTCGAGGCCCGCCTCGACCACCTCGAGCGCGACGTCCTGGACCGGCGGCACGCGCAGCCACGTCGCGGCCACCAGCGTCACGCCCACGCCGTGGCGCTTCGCGACGCGATAGACCTCGGGCTTCACGGGGCAGGCGTCGGCGTCCACGTAGATTCGCATGGGGATGGACAGCCTCCCGGAGACCTGGGCTGCGCAGGGCTGGGACCCCTGGCCCTCGACCGCCCGCCGCGAGTCGCCGGCCATGGGTCGGTGCATGGGTGCTTCGAGTGGCGGCGACCGGCCCGCGCACGATTGCAGAGTACGGCGACGGGCCGGTCCGATCACGGGCCGAAATGTGCCTCCAGCGCGTCGTCACCGCCACGCTTCGAAGCAAACCGAAACGAGCCTCCGGAGGGAGGCACCACTCCGTTGCAGAGATCTGTCTTGACGCCTCCACGTGCGCACGCCGTGATGGTTCGGTCGACGTGCCTCGCGCATCGCGTCAGCACTCCACGGGTCGCGTACCGCCGCCCTTCTCGCGCCGATCTCGCGAAATCGTAGCTTCGCCCGCGTTCGCCGCCGTGGCACGACCTGCGGGCGCCGCGAACGCCCGTGCTTCAATGGGCTCGCCCCGCAAGCGGACCCGCCCCCGAAGGTGGAGTCCCGATGCGCCGGTTCGAGTACCGTCGGTTCGAGTCGCGCGAGCTGCACGCGCGCGTGGTGTCGGCACTGGAGGTGGAGCATGGAGGCAAGGCGGATGTGCTCGGCCTGCTGGGCGAGATCGTGGCCCGCCGCGCGTTCGTGCCCGAAGGCTTCGACGATCCCAAGGCCTACTGCCTCCGGGCGCTCGGGATGTCGCCCGACCAGGCGACGCGCCGGCTGCGGGCCGCCCGCACCGCGCACGAGTTCCCGGCGCTGCTGCCCGCCATCGCCGCCGGCCGGCTCGGCGTGACCGCCGTCAACACGCTCGCGCCCCACCTGAGACCTGAAAACGTCGACGAGCTGGTCTCGCTCGCGGCGGGCCGGACGATCGAGGACCTCGAGCGGACGCTGCGAGTGCGGCACGCGTCCGCGAGCACGCCGATGCTCGAGGCGGTCGCCGAATCTGGTTCGCAGACCGCTCCGGATTCGACGGTCGCAATGGATCCGCAGGCGCCAGCGCCTGCAAACGTCAAGGATTGCCCCGAACCGGCGCCGACCGTGGAGCCGGTGTTCGCAACGCCGGCGCCGGTCGTGCGGCGCATCGCGATCACCGCGGATGTGCAGGAGAAGCTCGAGTATGCGAAGGCGCTGCTCTCGCATGCCACACGCAACGAGTCCGCCGTGCTCGAGCGCGCGCTGGACGCGCTGATCACGAAGCTGGAAGCGAGGAAGTTCGCGAAGACCGCTCGTCCGCGCCCGGTGCGCCCCGGCGCAGGCCCGCGCCAGATCCCGGCCGAGGTCCGGCGCGCGGTGGTCGTCCGCGACGAGGGCCGCTGCACTTTCGTCGGCGATCACGGCCACCGCTGCGGCACGCGCGAGCTCCTCCAGTTCGACCACATCTTTCCCGTGGCCAGGGGCGGCCGCTCGACCGGGGACAACCTCCGGCTGCGCTGCCGGGCGCACAACCAGCTCGAAGCCGAGCGCGTCTTCGGCACCGGGTTCATGCGGCGCAAGCGCGAAGCGCGGCGCGCCGACGAGGCGCTGGCGCCTTACCGAGATCTGGCTCGCGATGAGGCGCTGGCGCCTGAGCTGGCCGCGAAGCAGAAGGACCTGCTCGGCGCGCTGCGCACGCTCGGCTACAAAGCGAAGCAGGCGAAGTGGGCCGTGGCGAGGTGCGCGGACCGCCCCGACCTGTCACAGGAGGGCCTGCTGCGCCTGGCGCTCTCGTACCTGGTGCCGTCCTGCGTACGCCGACGCGAGGCGCCAGCGCCTGCGGCGTGAGGCAGGCGCCGGCGACTGCGGACGGTGAGCCGCAGGCGCGTGAGCTGGGGATTGGGAAACATCTGCTCTGATCGCGCTTCCCGACGCGCGGCGGGCGGTCAACTCACTTGCGTGACCGACGTTTTCGCGAGGTCGCGATGGCACTGTTCGCGATGCCCCGCGCGGGTCCGGCTACGGCATCGGCTACTCGGGAGCGAGACTATCTGATAACCACCATCTTGCGTGTCGCGCTCAGCCTGCCAGCTTCAAGTCGGTAGAAGTAGCAGCCCGGTCGGAGGTCGCTGGTGGAGAGGGGCACTTGATGCAAGCCAGCTGTTTGGGAGGCGCCTGATAGAGGGCAAGCGACTACCCGACCGTGAAGGTCAAACACGGTCATCGTGACGGTCGCCGGAACTGGCAACGTGTACCGGATCATGGCGCTCTCCCGCGCCGGATTGGGCGCGCTCTGCACGAAGAAGTCGGTGGGTAGCGTGCCCGGCCCGGCGTAGTCCGCCGGTGTCATGACAGCGAAAGACGCCTGAGGCCAAACGCCCATTCGGGCGAAGGCGCCTCCAGCGTAAACACGTGTATCGGTCGCCGCCAGACACCACACGATGCCGTCCGGAGTTGGGTACCACTCGCGGACTGCACCCGTATGGGCGTTCAGTGCCGCAATGCAGAAGCGAGGCTCGCCCCCGACGAAAGAGAAGCCACCTCCGGCGTACACGGTGCTGTCGCTGGCGGCCAGCGCGAGGATTCGGCGGCTCGCGTTCGCGGACCATGGGGTGAGGTCCCCAACAGAACTAATAGCGGCGAGTCCGTCCCGCTGCTGACCATTGACGAAGTTGAACTCACCACCAACGAAGATCGTACCGCCCAAAATCGCGATCTTGTTGACAATCCCATCCGTGCTTGGTGTCCACGTAGTCGGGAACCCACCTTGTGGGTCGATGGCCGCCAAGCTGGCACGCACCTGACCCCCAATACTCCCGAACCAACCACCAACATAGATGACTGAGTCACCGGGGACAATCGTGTAGACGATGTCGTCCGCGTTCGGGTTCCACGGCGTTGGGAGCCCTGTCGTCTCGTCGATCGCGGCAATGTTACGGCGCGGTTGTCCACCAACGGCGCCGAACGACCCGCCGAGCAGCATTGTGCCGCGCCATGGCGCCAACGAGTAGACGGTGCCGTTGACTCCCGGATTCCACGGAGTTGCGAGCCCCGAAACCGAATCCAACGCGGCGATCCCAGTACGCGGCTGTCCGCCGACAAATGAAAACGAGCCACCAACGTACACGACGCCTCCCTGAACCACGATGTCCTGTACCGTGTAGTCCGGCTCTGGTGCCCAGGGAGTTACCTTGCCCGTAACCGCATCGAAGGCGGCGAGATCATGGCGCCTCACCCAAGGGCCCATCGAAGTGAAAGCGCCGCCGGCGTAGATCACTCCATCTGCAAGAGCGAGCGTCGAGATTTCCCAGTTCGGACGGGGATCCCAGCTGAAGCGCTCGCCTGTCCGCGTGCTCAGCGCTGCGAGGTAGCTGCTTGGCGAACCTCCGAGGCTATCCGCCTCTCCCGCTACGAAGAGAGTGTCCCCCGCCGCCACGAATGAGTTGAAGTAGGCCCCGGCCACGAAGTCCCTGACGGCTTTGGGATCCCAGGATGTTGACAGCCCAGTGGTGATGTCCAGCGCTGCCAGCCCTTGCCGGGCTGCCCCGCCAATGACCTTGAAGGATCCCCCGACGTAGAGCGTGCTTCCTCGGACCAGCAGCGCCGATACGCGCGGGCCACCGTCGAAGTTGTAGTCCGGACGTCGCTCGACTCCAGCGTCCCAGGGAGTGAGCGTTCCACTCAGGGTGTTCACTGCCGCGAGGTGCCGCCTGGGCGTGCCGCGGACGGTGACGAATCGTCCCCCAACAAAGAGAGTCGAGTCATCGAGCGCCAGAGCGAGTACGCGTTGAGGGACACCGGGGTATGAATCAATACCTGCGTCCCACGTCGTCGCGTGCCCTGTGGAGGAATCAAGCGCTGCGACGTAGTTTCGGGCTTGCCCACCAATGTTCGTAAACAGGCCACCCGCGTAGATCTTCCGGTCCTGCGCCAGCAAGGTCATCACCCAGTCATTGGCAACAGGGTTCCAATCCAACAGTTCCCCATCTTCTGTGCTCAGGGCGGCAAGATGTTGTCGTTCAACATTGGCGACGGACGTGAACTTGCCGCCGACGTACAGCACCGGGCCCTGGAGCGCGAGTGTCTGCACCTCGTCATTGGTTTCAGCCGACCACGCCTCAACCGCCCCGGTAGCGGAGATGCGCGCTATATTCCCACGTCGTGTCCCGCCCACGGAGCTGAACAATCCCGCGATGTACCATCCGCCGCGATCATCGGCGACGACAGCGTTCACCTTGCCAGCGACCTTTGGGCAGGCGGGCGCGCAGGACGCTGTTCGCGGGTCGATGAGAACGCCCCCGCCCGAGGCCGGGCCCACGGTGGCGAAGTTGCCACCCACGTAGATTGTGTTTCCCGATCGAGCGATCGCAAACACGCGGGCACCCGGCTCCATACACCAGAAGTTCGAGTCGACGGACTGCGCGCGGAGATGTCTCGGGCTCGTGACGAGGAGGGAGGCCCCCAGCAAGAGCGGGGTCAGCCAGCGGTCAACCCCAACCCTCGAGGCAAGCAGGCGATTCGACCGAGCCGTCTGGTGCTGTGCCATGTCTTGGGGGATCGAATCCACTTCGCCCCTTGCGTCACCGAACGACGGGAACACGCAGGACCCGAGTGAATCCGGCGCCCGTCAGCCGCGCGAAGTACATCCCAGATGGCACGGATTCGCCTTGGGCGTTGCGGCAATCCCAGATAATCCCGTGACGGCCCGTCAACTCCCGCCTCTCCGTCAAGGTCTGGATTCGCCTCCCTGCCAGGTCATACACCGCAAGTCTCGGAACAATCCGGCTTGGCGCATCGACTACGAAGGACACCGACTGGACGCCAGGGCGCAGGTTGGCCACGTAGAACCGGAGGTTGCTGCTGGCCGCCCCATCCTCGACGCCAGTCAGGTCGGGGTAGCCGATCACGAAGTTGTTGCCGTCCCAATAAGAGCTCATTTCAAAACGTCCTCACCGCGATGCGGCAGCAAATCAGGATGCAAGCCAGCGTGAGGAAGGCTTCGTGAATGTCGGTGCGGCGCTCGCAACGAACGCGGAGGCGCTTGAACTGATGCAGCCAGCTGATCGTGCGCTCGACGACCCAGCGCGTCCTCCCCAGACCGCTGCCGTGGACAGTCCCGCGATGGGCGATGACCGGCTGGATGTTCCGCTGCCTCAGCGCGGCCTCGTGCGGCCCGGAGTGGTACGCCCGATCCGCCTGCGCTCGCGCGGGCCGGAAGCACGGACGTCCGCGCTCCCCTTGGAGCGGCGGGATGGCGTCGACGAGCGGGAGGAGTTGGGTGACGTCATGAGCATTCGCTCCAGTGAGCGCGACCACCAGCGGGACACTCTGCGCCTCGGTGAGGACGTGGTGCTTGCTCCCGGGACGCCCACGATCCGTCGGATTGGGGCCCGTTTGGAGCCCCCTTTTAGCGCCCGCACACTCGAGCTGTCGATCACGGCCCGCGACCAGTCGATCTCGCCGGCCTGGTGCAGCTCCGTCAGCAAGGCGTGGTGGATCTTCTTCCACGCTCCGGCCTGCTGCCAGTCGCGTAATCGTCGCCAGCACGTGACCCCCGAGCCGCAGCCCATCTCCCTCGGCAGGTACTCCCACGGCATCCCCGTCTGCAGCACGAAGACGATCCCCGTCAGCGCGGCACGATCCGGCACCCGAGGCCGCCCGATTCGAGATCGCTTCGGCCGCGGCAAGTGCGGCTCGATCAACTCCCACAGCGCATCGTCCACCAGCATCTTCGCCATCGTCGGACCTCCTTGTCCGTCGCGCGAAGCTACGCGATGCTGACCCCGTTGTCATCCGTTTTGAAATGAGCTCTAAGTCCTTGTGATAGCAATTCCGGTCCCATTGAACGCAGCGAACAGATGGACCTCGCCAACCTGGAGGTGTTCGCAGGCCTGCCAATAGAGCACGCTCGGGTTTCCTCCGAGGTAGCTGTAGAGCGAATCAATGCCTGGCCAATACGCCACTGTCGTGTCGGTCACAGCGTATCCGCCTGACTGAGTGGCGATGAACGTGGAGTTGTAACCAGGCAGATTCCACCACGCGTTTGCGAAGTAGATCCGCCAAGCCCCGGTTTCCGACGAATCGCGAGCGACCAGCGGAGACTCAACAGAGCTGACACCCGTGTGGCCGTAGTCGGTGGCTCGGTAGGAGCCCAGATCAATCCACCGCTCCATCGTGCCCGCTCTGTTTCGCGCCACCCCGACGACCGTACGGACAGCGGCGCCGTAGTTCTTGTCCTGCCCGACATTGAAGAGCAGAAACCTCCCGGCGCTATCTGGGTCTGCCATCACCCATGGGTCGCGGAACTGCTGCTGGCCGATGCCTTGCGCGGCAGGGTCGGCCCAGCCGGTGCTGTCGGCCGAGTAAACCCACGTCGACTGGCGGTTCCAAGTTGTGTTGGTCGTGTCGAGAAGGCTCGTGGTTGCCCAACCGATGCGCTGGTTCCCGCTCGCATCCACGCCGGTGTAGAACATGTACTGGAGGTTGCCTACCTGAACAATCGATGGCGCCCAGACGAACTGCGCGTCCCAGCCCGCGTTTGGCAAGAACGCGTCGGTCTGCACTCGCCAGTTCGTCAGGTTCTCAGACCAGGCATGCGCGAGCGAGGGCTCTGCGCCTGTTGATGCGAAGTGCCGGATATAAATCAGGGGCCTTCCGACTTTCGTGTGGCTGAGAACAGGGGCCTGAGGGCCTGATAGGCTGCGCGCGGACCCTGACCGCGAGGACGCGCGATGACGATCGACAGCCGGACGCTGTACGCGACACTGCTGGGCCTGAAGGCGCCGTGGGAGATCACGGACGTGGAGTTGAAGCAG